>NZ_JBHJTL010000007.1:0-150134 GCF_042264065.1 Streptomyces sp. NPDC056222
CAGCCATTGGATGGTGGGGCTCCGTTGGTCGTCACGGGCGTTCGACGACCGGAAGAACCAGACGGAGAGGCACCACGACCATGGCCGGCGAATACGGGCTCAAGCGACACTTCAATGCCGACGCGGCTCGCCTGATCGGCGACAGGATCCGAGTCGTCCACCCCCAGTTCGACGTGGACAGTTACGCGGCCGAGGTCGCCTCACGCATGCCCGGCAAGGAGCTGAAGGACCGCGTCCTCGTCCTGGCCGAGGGTCTGCGTACCCGCCTGCCCGCCGACTACGCCGAGGCCGTACCGATCCTGCTCGCCATCCTGGGTGACGAACTCGCCGAGGGTGAGGGCATGTTCAACTCCAGCTGGTTCCTCATGCCGGTCGCGCGATTCGTCGAGGAGTACGGGCTCGACCACCCCGGCCTGTCGCTGGACGCCATCGAGGAGATCACCAAGCGGCACACGGGCGAGTACGCGATCCGGCCCTACCTCGAACAGCACTACGCGCTGTCGATGGAGCGCGTCGCCCGGTGGGCGCTGAGCCCGAGCCACAACGTGCGGCGCCTGGCGAGTGAGGGAATCCGCCCACGCCTGCCCTGGGCCCGGACCCTGACCGTGTTCGTCAAGGACCCCCGGCCGGTCCTGGAGATCCTCGAACCACTGCGCAGCGACCCCTCGGGGTATGTGCGCAAGTCCGTCGCCAACAACCTCAACGACATCTCCAAGGACGCACCCGATCTCGCGCTCGCGACCGCGCTGCGGTGGCTGGAGGAGAGCCCGACCCCTGAGACCGGCTGGATCGTGAAGCACGGACTGCGCACCCTGGTGAAGAAGGGCGATCAGCAGGCCCTCGCCATTCTCGGGGCCACGGGCGGCGAGCATGTCCGCGTACCCCGGCTGACGATCACCCCCCGGTCGGTGACGCTCGGGGAGACCCTCCTCATCGGCTTCGACATCGAGAACACCGACGACCGGGCGCACAGCATCGCGGTCGACTACGTGGTGCACCACGTGCGCAAGAACGGGCGCAGCATCCCGAAGGTCTTCAAGCTGACCACCCTCGAACTCGGCCCGGGAGAGAGGCGGTCCCTGGAGAAGACCCATGCGATCAAGGAGGTGCAGACCCGCCGGTACTACGCCGGTGAGCACACCGTCGACATCCAGGTGAACGGTCTCGTCCAGGCCACCGGGCGATTCGATCTGCACACCTGAGCGGCTTCCGGTCGGTTCTCGGCGCTGACTTCGGATGCCGCCCGAGCGACAGGGCCGCCGCCGGTGAGCGGTGCGATCCGCCGTGCGGGGGCGGTGCCCTCGTGGCGGCGGCCGGGTCGGTCGCGTCTCAGTCCGTCGTGGGCGTACGGCCGAAGTGGCGGGCGGTCGGTACCAGGGCCGCCGCGGCCGGTACGAGGAAGCAGGCGGCGGCGCAGACGGCCAGTACGGTCGTGACCCCGAAGAGGGATGTCGCCGGGGCGATCAGGGCGAGACCGATCGGCGCGAGGCCGTAGGACACCAGGAAGTCCAGCGAGGAGACGCGGGCCAGCTTGTCCGGGGCGACCTCGCGCTGGGTGGCCGTGAACCAGGGGACGTTGAACAGCTCGATCCCGATCCCGGCGACGGCGTACGCGGCGACGACCACGACGGGGTGGACGGGCAGCATCAGGCTCAGCGGTGCGACGCCGTACGCGGCCAGCCCCGCGAAGGCCGCCCAGCCCTGGGAGCGCGGTCGCCAACGGGCGATGACCAGGGCGCCGGCGAGCGCGCCCACGGTGTACGCGGTCATGGCGGCGGCCAGCACCCATTCGGTGCCGTACCGGTCCCGGCTGATCAGGGGCAGCGCGACGCTGGTGGCGGAGTAGCCGAGGGCGATGACGGCGACAAGGGCGCCGAGTCCGGCCAGGAACCAGGGGTGGCGGCGCGCCTCGCGTATGCCCTCCAGGAACTCCGTACGGAAGCCGGCGTGCGGGGTGGGTGCGGTGGCCGGGTCCTCCGTCGTGGCGCGCGCGGCGCCGCCCCTGCCCGGGACCAGCGCGGCGACCAGCCAGAGCAGGCCGATGCCGAGCAGCAGCGTCCAGACGTCGAGGAACGCCGCGAGCAGCGCGGTCAGCGCGGGTCCGGCGAGCGTGGAGCTCCGTACCGCCATGGTCATCGCGGCGTTCGCCTGCTGACGGCGATCGGGATCGACGATCTCGGCGGTGAGCGCCTGGAAGGCCGGGCGGCAGGCGCCCTGTCCGGCACCGGCGAGAACGGCGGCGGCCGTCATCAGGACCAGCGAACGACCCAGACCGGCGGCGAGGAGAGGCGCGGCGATCGCCGCGGCGAGGGCGGACCAGAGGACGACCGCGCGACGGGAGTGCCGGTCGGCAAGGACGCCGCCGACGGTGACGGCGACGAGAAAGCCGACGGTACGGGCGGCGAGGACCAGACCGAGGCCTGCGGCGCCGAGGTCGCGGTGGAGTACGGCGAGTCCGAGGACGAAGGGCAGGGCCCAGGTCGCGAGCCCGGAGGCGGTGGTGCCCGCCCACAGGCGCAGGAAGGCGGGGTCGCGGAGGACCGAACGCGGAGGCGGGGCAGCGGACTTGGGGGCTGTCGGCGTGGGTGTGGTGGCCACGGTGGGGTTGCTCCTTGGGGATGGGGTGCGGCTCGGCGAACCGCACCCCGACTGGTTAATGAAAATGATTGTCGTTACAGTACCCTTTCGAACGCGGCACTCCTGCCCGGTGCAGCGCCCTGCCCCCTCAGACCGGAGAACCCATGCGCCACCCCGCCCGTCTCGGCATCGCCCTGACCCTCGCCCTCGCCACCGCCGGCTGCTCCACGGCGGCCGGCGGTCCCGACGCGGACACCAAGTCCACGGCCCAGGCGGCCTCCGTCACCAGCTGCGGCCGTCAGCAGTCCTTCGCCCAGCCGCCGCAGCGCGCCGTCGCCCTGGACCAGACCTCGACCGAGACCCTTCTCGAACTCGGACTCCAGGGCCGGATGGCGGGAACCGCCAACCTCAAGACGAAGATCCCCGCGCAGTACCAGGCCGCGTACGCCACGGTCCCGGTCGTCGCCCCGAAGATCGCCACCGGCGAGCAACTGCGCGCCGCCACACCCGACTTCGTCGTCGCGGGATCGGCGGACCTCTACACCAAGGACCGCGCCGGCACCCGCGAGGAGCTGGAATCCCTCAAGGTCCCCACCTTCGTCAGCGCCGTGGACTGCCCGCAGCAGAACCCGGCCGGCAAGACCCCCTTCGAGCTGCTCTTCTCCGACTACGAGAATCTGGGCAAGGTCTTCGGCGCCGAGGAGCGGGCAGGCAAGCTCGCGGCCGAGCAGCGCGCCGCCGTCGCCAAGGCGGGGGAGAACGCCCCCAAGGTTCCCCAGGGAGCGGACCGGCCGACCGTCGTCTACCTCTACTCCGTCTTCAACGGGATGCCGTACGTGGCGGGGAAGACCGGCCTGCCCAGTGAGATGAGCCGGATCGTCGGCGCGAAGAACGCCTTCGACGACGTCGACGAGGACTGGCCCGAGGTCTCCTGGGAAGAAGTGGCCGAGCGCGACCCGGACTTCATCGTGATCGGCGACCTGTCCGAGCGAGGCAGGCCCGGCGACAGCGCCGCCGAGAAGCGCGCCACCATGACCCGGCACCCGGTGATCTCCCGGCTGGCCGCGGTCCGTGACAACAGGATCCTCACCGTGCCGGGCATCGAGCTGGACCCGTCCGTACGCTCCGTACACGCCCTCGGGCTGCTGGCCCAGGGCATGAAGGACCTCGGGTATGTCCGCTGAACCGGACACCCGCACCGGGTCCGTGGATCTGCTGCTGCCGGCGGCACGCGGGCGGGTGGTGACGGAGGGCGCCGTCGAAGAGCCGGCCGGGCGGTCCGTCCGGTCCGGGCAGTCCGGGCGGTCCGTTCGGTCCGGAGGCGCCCGAGCGGTCCTCCTGCTCCTGGCCGCGGGCACCTTGGCGGGTTCGGTGGCGGCGGCCGTGCGCATCGGTGTCGCCGACGTGGGCTGGACGGACCTCGGGCGCGTCCTCGGGGCCCATCTCGGCCTGGACGTACAGCCGCTGCCGCCGTTGGCCGACTCGCTCGTCTGGGACCTGCGGCTGCCGCGCGTGTTGATGGCCGCCCTCGTCGGCGCCTCGCTCGCCGTGTGCGGCACGGTGCTCCAGGCGGTCACCCGCAACGCGCTCGCCGACCCGTACCTGCTCGGTGTCTCCTCCGGTGCGTCGACCGGAGCCGTCACCGTCGTCGTCCTCGGGGTCGGTGCGAGCACCCTCGGGGTCACCGGCGGTGCGCTCGCCGGGGCGCTGCTCTCCTTCGGGCTGCTCCTTCTACTGTTGCGGCGTACCGGACTGGATTCCGTACGCATCGTCCTGACCGGCGTCGTGGTCGGTCAGCTCTTCACGGCGCTGACCTCACTCGTCCTGATGGCCTCGGCGGACGCGGACACCACGCGGGCCGTCACGCACTGGCTGCTCGGTTCGATGGCGCCCGCCCGCTGGGACACGGTCGTGGTCTGCGCGATCGTCACCCCGCTGGGTCTCGCGGTCGCCTGGCTCTGCTCGAACGCCCTCGACGGGCTCGCTTTCGGCACCGACACCGCCGCCTCCCTCGGCATCGGCGTGCGACGCACGAGGATGCTCCTGCTCGTGGTCACGGCCGCGCTGACCGCGGTGGCGGTCGCCACCGTCGGTGCCATCGGCTTCGTCGGGCTGATCGTCCCGCACGGGGTGCGGTTCCTCGTCGGGCCGCTGCACCGGGTGCTGCTGCCGTACGCGGCGCTCGCGGGCGCGGTGTTCCTGGTGTGGACCGACGCGCTGGCACGGATCGCCTTCGCGCCCCGTGAGGTTCCCGTCGGCGTGATCACCGCCCTGCTCGGCGTACCGCTCTTCCTCCTCGTCCTGCGCAAGCGGGGTGAGCTGTGAGGATCACCGCCGAGAAACTGAGCTGGTCGGTGGCGGGCACCCCCGTCGTACGCGAGGTCGGCGTGGACATCGCCCCCGGTGAGACGGTCGGACTGCTCGGGCCCAACGGCTCGGGCAAGTCCTCGCTGCTGCGCTGCCTGGCCGGGCTCCGGGCCCCCGACGCGGGCACGGTCCGCTACGACGGCGAGTCCGTACGGGACTGGAGCGCGCGCCGCATCGCCCGCCATGTCGCCTTCGTCGAACAGGACTCGGGCGCCGACAGCGATCTGCGGGTCGCGGATGTCGTGGGCCTGGGGCGCACCCCGTTCCGGGACCGCTGGCGCGGGCCGGACGCCACCGACCGGGCCGTGGTCGCCGCCGCGCTGGAGCGCGTCGGACTCACCGCGCTCGCCGGCCGCTCCTGGAAGGCGCTCTCGGGCGGCGAGCGCCAGCGCGCTCACATCGCCCGCGCACTGGCCCAGCAGCCGTACGCACTCCTCCTCGACGAGCCCACCAACCACCTCGACGTCAAACACCAGTTGGAACTCATGGAGCTGCTGACCGGTGCCGACCGGACGGTCCTGGTCGCGCTGCACGACCTGTCGCTCGCCGCCCGGTACTGCGACCGGCTGCTGCTCCTCCACCACGGTCGCCTGATCGCCTCCGGCACCCCCGCGGCCGTCCTGACCGCCGAGCGGCTCGCCGAGGTCTTCGAGGTCGACGCCGAACTGACCACCGACGCGCTGGGACACCCGACCGTCACCTACCGCCGACCGCTCGGCAGCCCGCTCCCGGCGCCCCAACCCGCCCTGTGAAGCTCTGTGAAAAGGAATCCCATGACTGTGACCACCCCCGCTCTCTCCGTCGACGCACTCATCGAGGCCGTCCTGGCCGGCGAACACGGCCCGCTCCCCTCGGAACTCGTCGCGACCAGCGTGTTCTGGATCCACCACGGCACCCGCCTGGCGGGCGGGGACACCACGTACCTCAACCAGTACGTCCTGGTCCGCCTCGGTGGCTCCTTCGGCGGCTGCGCCTTCGAGGCCGGCGAGATCGACCCCTCGATCTGCCACGACTCCTCCGGCACCCCGCTCGACGTCCTGCTGCGCGAGGCCCCGCGGCCGCTGCGGATCGCCGCCCTCGACGCGTACCTCTCCGAGGTCCGCCCGCACCGCGTCGCCGCCGAGGAGGGCGACGCCGAGCCCGTCACCCTCCCCGCCGGTACCCCCGAGGTCCGCGCGAAGGCCCGCGACGCGGCCATCGCGGGCCTGCTCGACATCGAGCAGGGCGCGAAGGTCGGCCTCATCGGCGTCGTCAACCCGCTGGTCGCGGCGATCCGCGAGCGCGGGGGCGAACCGCTGCCGTGCGACTTCAACCTCGAGACCACCCAGTGGGGCGACCCCGTCACCGACGACATGCACGAGGTGCTCGACCGGGCCGAGGCCGTCGTCGTCACCGGGATGACGCTGAGCAACGGCTCGTTCGACACCGTCCTGGAGCGCTGCCGGTCCCGGGGTGTCCCGGTGATCGTGTACGCGCAGACCGGGAGCGCCGTCGCGCGTGCCTTCCTCGGCTCGGGCGTGACCGCGCTGTCCGCGGAGCCCTTCCCCTTCTCCCAGTTCAGCGCCGAGGAGACGGCTCTGTACCGCTACCGGACGGTGGGCGGCGCGTGATTCCCGTCGCGCGCCCGGCCGCACCCGTCTCCACCGGCACGGGGTGCGCGCCCTGCCACCACGGCGAGATCCTCCAGGGCGTCTTCCTCGACGCCGACGGACGCCGGTGCGCGGGCCTCGTCACCCTCCCCATGGCCGGTCCTGGCAGCAGCGCCGAGTTCGTCCCCCACCCCGGTACCGCGCCCGATGCGCTCACCGTCGCACCGGCCGACCGCACGAAGGCCGCGCAGGCCGCGGTCCTCGCGGTCGCAGAGTGCGCGGAGCGGGCCGGACTTCCCTGCTGCGGAGGGGAGCTGCGGATCTCGGGCGACATTCCGGTGGGCCTGGGCATGGGCAGTTCCACGAGCGACGTGATCGCCACCGTGCGCGCGGTGGCCGACGCGTACGGGCTCCGGCTCGCCCCCGAGACGGTCGCACGGCTCGCGGTGAGCGCCGAACTGGCCAGTGATCCGCTGATGTTGGACGGACGGCCGGTGCTCTTCGCCCAGCGGGAGGGCCGCGTCCTGGAGGTCCTCGGTCCGGCGCTGCCGCCCCTGGTCGTCGTGGGCTGCACCCTCGGCGGAGGCGCGCCGGTCGACACTCTCGCCCTGCCCGTGCGGGAGGCCGCCGACGCCGACATCCGCGACTTCGAGCGACTGCGCACGCTGCTGCGCCGGGCGGTGGCGACCGGCGACGCCCGACTCCTCGGGGAGGTCGCCACCGCCAGCGCCCGACGCGGCCAACAGGTTCTGGGACACACGGAGTTCGACGCGCTGACGGCCATCGCCCGCCGGGTCGGGGCGGCGGGCGTGCAGATCGCGCACAGCGGCGCGGTGGCGGGCGTGCTGTTCGACGCCGCCGCGCCGGGCCTGCGGTACCGCGTGCGCAGCTGCCTGCGCGCCCTGGACGCCCATGGCATCCCCGCCACGCGGGCCTTCACGACGTTCACCACCCTCAAGGAGATCCTGGATGGACCAGCACATCGCGGAGGCGATCGGCCGGCCGGACCTGATACGGCTCGACGACCGGCTCGTCTGCCTGCGCTTTGAGACGATGAAGGTGGTCTCCGCGCTCGCGGCGGTGCGCCACCTGCTCGACACCGGAGTCGTACGGCGCGGGGACACCCTGCTCGACAGCTCCAGCGGCATCTACGCGTACGCGCTGGCCCTGGCCTGTCACCGGCACGGCATGCGCTGTCACATCGTCGGCTCGACGACGGTCGACCACACGCTCCGTACCCAACTCCGCATCCTCGGAGCGACGTTGGAACAGATGGAGCCCTGCAGCGACCTCAAGCTCGATCAGAAGCGACGGGTGGCGCGGATCCACGAGATCCTCGCCGAGCACCCCGAGTACCACTGGATGCGGCAGTACCACGACGACATCCACTACCTGGGCTACCGCGCGATCGCCGACCGGATCCGGGAGGCGACCGGCGCGGACGGCCTCACCGTCGTCGGCGGGGTCGGCTCGGGAGCCTCGACGGGCGCCCTCGCCCGCTATCTGCGCGCCGCCCCCGACGGCCCGGCCGACGTCGATCTCGTGGGTGTCCAGCCGTACGGCAGCGTCACCTTCGGCGCCGAGCATGTCGCGGACCCCGAGATCATCATCGCCGGGATCGGCAGCTCCATCCCCTTCGAGAACGTCTCGCACGAGCTGTACGACACCCTGCACTGGATCTCCTTCGACGCGGCCCTGGCCGGCAGCATCGACCTGCTCCGCCGGCACGCGCTCTTCGCTGGCCTCTCGACCGGCGCCGGCTACCTGGCCGCCCGCCACGAACGCGACCGCGCCCCCGAGCGAACGGTCCTCTTCCTCGCCGCCGACACCGGCCACCGCTACATCGACACCGTCTACGCCCGCCACCACGAGGCCACCCCGGTCACGGACCTGGCTCCCCGAGAGGTCACCGACCAGAGCGAACTGACCCTCCCCTGGTCCCGAATGGCCTGGAGGCGCGCCGGGGCGCCGGCGCCGGGCAGCGCACACGTGGGTGGCGACGGCGTCGGCCCGGGCGCCTGATCAGCCGGTGGGTCCGTGGCCGCAGCCCTGCGGTGCCACGTCGTGTCAGTGGGGCCTGTCGAGTTCGTCGAGTTCGTCGAGGAGGTCCTGGGAGTGTTCGCCCAGGGCGGGGGCCGGGCGGCGGAAGGTGTCGAGGCCGGCGCCGAAGGCGACGGGGAAGCGAGCCTGTGGTGTCGAGGTGCGCGCGTCGGGTGTTTCGAAGAGGGCGCGCGCGGTGGTGTGCGGGTGGGTCAGGAGATCGGCGGAGCGGGTGAGCACCGGGGCCCAGGGCGCGTCGATCTCGGTGAGCCGCGCCTGCCACCAGTCGAACTCCCGAGCCGCGAAGACCTGGCGGAGCAGGTCGTGCACGCGGTCCCCGGCCGCCGTGCGGTCGGCCCGGCGGTCATAGGCGGGCGTGTCGAGTGCGGGGAACTCTGGGGCGAGCGCGGTGCGCAGACGGTGCCAGAACTTGTCCTCGAAGGTGGCCAGGGAGAGGAGCCGGGCGTCGGCGGTGGTGAAGACGTCGTTGTCGCCCTGGACGAGTCCGGCCGCGAGCGGGTCCTCGATGTCCCGCAGGGGGAGGGCGAAGAGGGAGCACCAGGCGGTGATGGAGTCGCTGAGGGAGACGTCGAGGTGCTGCCCTTCGCCGCTGCCGCTGAGGACGGCGGTGAGGGCGAGGGCCGCGTGCATGGCGCCTGCCATGTCGCCGATGCGGACGCCGGGGCGGACGATCGCGCCGTCGAGGCGGCCGGGGACGGCGAAGAAGCCGGAGAGGCCGAGGAAGTTGAGCTCGTGCCCGGGCCTGGCTGCGTACGGGCCCGTCTGGCCGTAGCCGGTGAGCGAGCACAGCACGAGCCGCGGGTTTGTTCCGTGGAGGGTGTCGAAGCCCAGGCCGAGCGCGTCGAGCACGCCGGGGCGGAAGCTCTCCACAACGGCGTCGGCGGTGCGGGCGAGCCGTAGGAAGGTCTCCCGGCCGTCGTCCGTGCGCAGGTCGAGGGCGATCGAGCGCTTGTTGCGGTTGAGCGGGACGAAGAGCGGTGGGGCGACGCGGAGCGGGTCGCCCCCGGCCGGGTCCTCGACCTTGATCACGTCCGCGCCGAGGTCGGCGAGCATCGAGGTGGCGTACGGGCCGGGGAGGAGGCGGGACAGGTCGAGGACGCGTTTGCCGGTCAGGGCGGACCAGGGCGGGGGTGCGGTGTTCACGGTAGGTGTCCCGGGTCAGTGGTTGAACGCCAGCAGCTTGGCGATGCCGTTGCGCTGGATCTCCGAAGTGCCGGTGAGGACACGGAACATACGGATCTTGCGGAACAGGAACTCGATCTCGTTGCCCTGCGTGAGCCCCTCCTTGCCGTGGATCTGCACGGCTTCGTCGAGGATGCGGAAGGCGGACTCGGCGACGAAGAGCTTGCACATGAAGGCCTCGGTGTGGATCTCCCGGCCCTCGTCGAGGGCCGCGAGCGCGGCATACGTCATGGAGCGCGCGGCGTACAGCTCGGTGGCCATGTCGGCGACTTTGTGCTGGATGGCCTGGAGCATGAGCAGGGGCTGTCCGCCCGCGACCAGGCGGGTCCGCGTCCGGTTCAGGGTCAGATCGAGGGCGCGGCGGGTGGCGCCGAGGACGGTCGGGCAGTGCAGCAGCCGGTTCGTGGTGACCCGGCCGAGCGCGATGCGCATCCCCTTGCCCTCCTCGCCCAGCAGATTGGCGGCGGGGACGAAGCAGTCGTCCAGGACGATGTCGCTCTCGATGTGCTCGCCGGACATCGGGGTCGCGCCGTCCTCGACACGGCAGCCGGGGCTGTCGAGGTCGACCAGGAACGCGGAGAACCGCGGCTTGTCGCCCTCCCGTTCACCGGTGCCCGCCATGCGGGCGACCACGATCGCGAAGTCGGCGAACGGGCCGGCGGAGGAGAAGACCTTGTGCCCGGTCAGCCGGTAGCCGTCGCCCTCACTGTCCGGTACGGCGACCGTACGCATGGAGCGGACGTCGGATCCTGCGTCCGTCTCGGTGAGGGAGAAGCAGCAGGCGCGCTCGCCGCGGATCAGCGGCAGCAGGTACGTGTCGAGCTGGTACGGGGTGGCGTGCTTGAGGATGTCGCCGGCGCGCAGGGGGCCGCCCATGTCGCCCAGTACGCAGTGCGACAGGACGCGCCCACTTGCCCCGAGCTCCTCCTTCAGGGCGGCGAGCTGGGTGTACGTGAGGTCCTGCCCGCCGTACTCCTTCGGCAGGTGGATGCCGTAGAAGCCGAGCTCGCGACTGCGGCGCCAGACCGGTTCGAGGTCCGCGCGGGTGAGTCGGCTTGTGGGGGAGATGCCCCGCTCGCGTTCGTGGTCGGCGAGCTCGCCGTCGAGGTAGTCGCGCAGTCGGTCGACGAGTTCGGCCGTGCGCGGGTCGTCATAGGTGGGACGCAGGGAGAAGGTCACGGGTGCTCCTGAGGCAACGGGTCGGCGGGGCAAATCAGTTGACGCGGCGGGTGGCGTTCGCCCAGTACGGCTCGCGTACGGCCTTGCGGTCGAGCTTGCCGTTGCGGTTGTGGGGGAGCTCGGTCACGAAGTCGACGGAGCGGGGCTTCTTGAAGCGGTCGAGGCGCTCGGCGCAGAAGGCGATCAGCTCGTCGGCGGTGACGGCGGGGACGGCGGCGGCCGTCGCGGCGGGGTGCGGTACGACGACGGCCTTGACGGCCTCGCCCCACTTCTCGTCGGGTACGCCGACGACGCACGCCTCCTGGACGGCGGGGTGCTCGTACAGCGCGGCCTCGACCTCGGTGCAGTAGATGTTGAAGCCGCCCGAGATGATCATGTCCTTCTTGCGGTCGACGAGGAAGAGGTAGCCGTCCTCCCTCATCCAGGCGAGGTCGCCGGTGTGCACCCAGCCGTCGCGGAAGGTCTCGGCGGACAGCTCGGGCTCCTGCCAGTACTCCCGTACGCAGTCGGGGCCGCGCACGATGATCTCGCCGACCTCGCGCGGGCCGAGCTCCCGGCCGGCCTCGTCGACGACGCGTATCTCGGTGTCGTACGAGGCCCGCCCGCACGACTGGAGCAGCTCGGCGTCCTCCCGCACGGCGTGGGCGATCTCGTCCGCGCTCAGGCCCGCGACCACGCTGGTGGTCTCGCCGAGTCCGTACCCCTGGGCGACGACGGGTCCGAAGAACTCCACGGCGTCGCGCAGACGCTGCGGTGAGATGGGCGCGCCACCGATCCGCACGCTCGTCAGCGAGGTCAGGTCGTGATCGGCGGCCCCGGGGTGGGCGAGCACCATGTTCAGCATGGCCGGGACGAGGAAGGTGGCGGTGATGCGCTCCTTCTCGACCGTCTCCAGGAAGCTCTGCGGGCTCC
Source organism: Streptomyces sp. NPDC056222 (assembly GCF_042264065.1). Taxonomy (NCBI): domain Bacteria; kingdom Bacillati; phylum Actinomycetota; class Actinomycetes; order Kitasatosporales; family Streptomycetaceae; genus Streptomyces; species Streptomyces sp. NPDC056222. The sequence continues at coordinate 11,868 of NZ_JBHJTL010000007.1, forward strand.
AGGTGGGCAGGACGTATGTCGTGGAGCCGCCGAACACGCCCGCCAGCAGGCCCATTCCGGTGGCGTGGGTGATGGGGCCGCAGGCGAGGTAGCGGGTGCCGGGGCGGGGCCGGGACTCGTCGGACATGAGCAGCTTGCGCATGTTCGCGAGCCGGTTGCCGACGGTCTGCACGGCGGCCTTCAGCGCACCGGTGGAGCCGGAGGTGAAGTTCAGGACACATGGTTCGTCTTCGTCCACCTCGACGAGGAAGGGCGAGTCGTCGCCCTCGGTGAGCAGCGTGTCGTAGGCGACGGCGGACGATCCGGGCTCGAGCGGGTCGTCCAGGGGTACGGGCAGACAGTCGGTGCCGGCCGCGGCGATCGCGGCCAGGGCGTCTTCGCGGTGGGCCGCGTCGAAGACCAGGGCGCGTACGGGGGCGTAGCGGAGGATGTGCGCGACCTCGCCCCGGCCGAGGCGTGCGTTGATCGGTGCGCGCGTCAAACCGGCCTTGTACAGGGCGAATTCCACTTCGACGAGTTCGCCGCGGTTCCACGCGAGGGAGGCCACGGCGTCGCCGGGGCGCAGGCCCCGGGCGGCCAGGGCGGAGGCGAGACGGTTGGCCGAGCGCTCCAGTTCGGCGAAGGACCAGGAACGGTCCCCGCACACGAGGGCGGGGGCCTGGGGCCAGTGGCGAGCGCTGCGCGACAGATAGGTGCCGAGGTTCATGAAGGCCTGCTTCCGAAGACGCCAGAAGATTTACAGGTGGATCAATTGCAGACAGCTTGTTCAGTAACTGCTGAGGTGTCAAGCGTCTTCTAGACTGGGCGCGCTCGCAGCGCGACGATCGAGGAGAGGCGGCTCCATGGCCGAGGACAGACGGACGAGGCGGTCACGCCGTGCCCTGGGGGCGGCCCTGGTGGAGCTGGTGTTGGAGCGCGGCTTCACCGCGCTGACGGTGGAGGACATCACCGAGCGGGCGGACGTGGCCCGCGCCACGTTCTACGCGCACTTTCGCGACAAGGAAGACCTGTTCGCCCGCGTGACGTCCGACCTCCTGGCCGGACTCGCCGAGCGGCTGGAGCCCGCCGTCGCCGACAGCGCCGTCGGCTTCACCGGCAAGCCTGTCCTGGAGATGCTGCGCCATGCGCGCGAGGAGCGGGACCTGTACCGGATCGTCCTGCGCGGCGAGGGCGACGGGAAGCCGTTGCAGATGTTCGTGGACGCCTGCGCGCGGGCGACGGCGGAGGAGTTCCGCGCACGCGCGGAGCGCAACGCGGTGCAGCCGCGCATCGACCCCGAGCTGCTGGCGCGGGTGTGGGTGGGGGAGCAGATCGCCGTACTGCGCTGGTGGGTGGAACAGGACACCCCGTCCCTGCCGGCCGAGGAGGTCGTGCGGATGCTCCTCGACCTGGCACTGCACGGTCGCTACTGGGCCAGCGGGTTCGAGACGCCGGCCTGACTCGGGGCGGTGGGTCGAGTCGGCCGTCGGTCTGTCCCGGGGGTGTGTCCGACCGCCGGTGCCCGACAGTCGGCGCCCGACCGCCCTGCGGTGCCCGGTCGCCCTCGGTGGCGGGCCCCGATGCTCGGCTCACCCCGTGGCGGTCGGCGCCGGGGCGGGCTTCTTCTCGTCCGTCAGTCCCAGTCGCCGCGCGTCCCGTTCCGGCCGGATCGCCGCCAGGGCCAGCAGTCCGCACGTCAGCATGACGGCGGCGGACAGCAGGTAGGCCTGGGTGTAACCGGTGCTCTGTGAGGCCGCGGAGTCCAGGAGGTGGCCGGTCAGGTACGGGGCGATCAGCCCCGGGAGGGTTCCGGCCGCGGCGACGATGCCGAAGACCGCGCCCCGCTGGACCGGTGGGACCACGGCCGAGGCCGTCATGTAGTGCAGCGGAAAGACGATGGCGTGACCGCCGAACGCCACGGCGAGCAGCACGAGATGGGAGACCCGCCCGTCCATGAACGGGAAGGACGCCATCGCCAGGGCCGCGACGGCCACCGCGACACCCTGAGGCGCGCCGGTCGACCAGCGGCCCGAGCAGCCCCGCCGGCGGAGCGTGTCCACCAGCACGGGCACGGAGAGCAGCAGCACGAGGCTGAGGGCGGAGATCGCGCTGATGAGCGTGGCCGCCCCGCCCGGCGTCATGCCCAGCTGGGTGCGCAGGTACGCGGGCAGCCAGGCGTGGCTCAACGCCAGCGCCCAGGACGCGCCGAAGGCCGCGGCGATGCTTCCGAGAACCGTGCCGTTCAGCAGCAGCAGCCGGTACGGGAGCCGCTTCGGCGCCCGCGGCGCGTCGGTGCTCGTGTGCGCGCCCGGAGCGGGCTCCTGGCCGTACGGACCGTCATGTCCCACCCTCCACCACAGCAGGCTCCACACCGCGCTCGTCACCGCGAGAACCACGAACGCCGACCGCCAGCCGAAACCGGTGATCAGCCAGGTCACGACCGGCGCCGCGACCAGCATGCCCAGCGCGGCACCGCTGATCTGCAGCGCCGAGGGCAGGCCCCGCCGGTCCGCCGGGAACCACTTGTACAGCGCGTGCATCGACATCGACGCCGCCGGCCCCTCCGCCGCCCCGAGCAGCACCCGCCCCGCCACCAGCGCCGGCACCGACGCCACGAACAGCACCGGCAGTTGGGCCACCGCCCACAGCGCCGCCATCGTGAACAGCAGGACCCTGCTGGAGACCCGCGCCGAGACGAAGCCGACGACCAGCCCGGAGAGGCTGAACAGCAACGAGAAGGAGCCGGAGATCATCCCGTACGTGCTGTTGCTGATGCCGAGCTCGTCCATGATCGGTACGGCCGCGAGTCCCAGGACGGACTTGTCCGCGTAGTTGATGAGCATGAACGTCACGATCATCGCGGCGATCAGCCATGCGCGCCGCCGATCGAACGTCGGACTCGGCGGACTTTCGACGGAGTCGACGGTGGCGTTCTCGACCATGGGGCACACTCCTGCGGCTCGGGAGGAATGGGTGCGGAGGCGGGCGGCGGTGGGTGCGCGCCCGGAGCGCACGTCGGCCCGCAGTGGAATTCGAAGCAGCCGTACGGTCACGCATCTCGTACAGGCTGTCTGATAACGATCGAATGATGTGGCAACGTAACGTCCGTCGATGCGTGCGTCAACGGCTGTCGCGACTCCGACGGTAAGAACCTGGCCCCTGTTCCTGAAACTGAACTACCTGTACGTTAATGATGAGCCCGTACGGGAACCCGGCTTCGGAACGGAGCGACACATGACAGAGACGGCCCCGCTGAGCGATCTCCTCTGGACGCGCGGCTACACGGACCCTGCCTGGATCCGGCGCTTCACGTCCGTCGGCCGCGAGCTCTCGCCGACCCGCCGCGTCTGGCGCGGCCCGGATCGCCCCCGGGACCTTCCCGCCCGGCCCGCCTCCCTGGACGCGCCCGACCTCGACACGCTCCCCATCGAGCTGGACGGCGGGAGCGCCACGATCACGCTGCCGGACCTGTTCGCCGCCGCGCAGACGGACGCGTTCCTCGTGATGCACCGCGGCTCCGTCGTGTACGAGACGTACCTGCACGGCACCACCCCGCACACCCCGCACTTCAACGCCTCGGCGGCCAAGTCCTACATCGGTCTCATGGCCGCGATGCTGGCGCACCAAGGCCTCCTGGAACGCGATGCCCGGACGTCCGCCTACGTTCCCGAACTCGCCGGAACGGCCTTCGGCGAAGCCCGGATCGAGGACCTGCTCCACATGGGCACGCAGGTCTGCTACGCGGGCCGGACCTTCGACAAGGCCATCGAAGCCCAGCGGTACTTCGCCGTCATCGCCCCCCAACTGCGCCCCTTCGGCTACAGCGGCCCCACCACCATCCGCGAACACCTCCTGACCGCCCGCACCACCGGGAAGCCGGGATCCGAGTTCCGCTACGAGAACGGCAATGTCGAGACACTGGCCGAAGTCCTCCGCCGGATCACCGGCTTGACCACCTCGGACCTGCTCGGTGAACTGCTCTGGTCCAGGATCGGCGCCGAGGAGGACGCGTACTACATCCTCGACAGCGACGGCATCGAGGCGGCGTGCGGTGGCTTCAGCGCCACGGCGCGTGATGTCGCCCGGCTCGGCGAGATGCTGCGCTGCGGCGGTGCGGTCGGGGGCCGGCAGGTGGTGCCCGAAGAGGTGGCCACGACCGTCGTCAGCGGCGTCCCGGAGGGCTACCCGCGTCGCGTACGTTTCCCTGCCGCACCCCCGACCTCCCCGGCCACGCTCTCGTACCACGACCTGTGGTGGATCCCGAACGACCCCTACGGCTCCTACATGGCCAGCGGCATCCACGGCCAGCGGCTGTTCGTCTCACCCGGACTCGACCTCGTGGTCGTCCACTTCGGCTCCCAGGTGATCTCCTCCGCCGTGCCCGTCGCCCCGCTGGCCCAGGCCTTCGTCAGGATCGGCGTCCACCTCGGCTCGCTGGGCTGACCGGCCATTCGAAGAGCTTTCTGTGAATCACGCAGCGGAGGTCGGAGGTATGTCCGGTTGGGTCCGCTTCCGCCGTGCCGCGGGCGGTCCGAGTTCTCAGAAAGCTCCCAGGATCTCTCCGGGTGCGGTCAGGGAGGGCTGACAGCGTCGGTGCCGTCTTCCGATGAGCATCGACCTGACTTGGAGCCGCTGCTGTGGCCACCTTCCTCTGCGGTCTCGGCCGCCTCTCCTTCCGGAGGCGCCGGCTGGTCGCCCTGCTGTGGGTCGTCCTGCTCGTGGGGACGGGGGTGTTGGCCGGGAGGGCGCCGGCCCCGCCGCCGAACGACTTCTCGATGCCCGGCACCGAGGCGCAGCAGGCGTACGACCTGCTGGAGGAGCGCTTCCCGCAGCTGCACGCCGACGGGGCGACCGCCCGCGTGGTGTTCCGGGCGGAGCACGGCAAGGTCACCGACCCGGAGGCGAAGAAGGCGATCGGGGAGACGGTCCGAGCCCTCGCGAACGATCCTCAGGTCGCGCGCGTCACCGATCCGTTCACCGCACGGTCGGTGAGCGAGGACGGCACCACCGCCTACGCGCAGGTCTCCTACCCCGTGCCCGCGTCGGAGCTCGAGGAGGCCTCCCGCACCGCCCTGCGGGACACCGTCGAGCAGGCGGGCTCGGGGGAGTTGGCCGTCGAGGTCGGCGGCAACGCCGTCAACGCGGTGGCCGGTGGACACTCCTCGGAGGCCGTGGGCCTGGCCGTGGCCGCCGTCGTGCTCGTCATCACCTTCGGCTCGCTGCTGGCGGCCGGACTTCCGCTGCTCACCGCCGTACTCGGTGTGGGCATCGGCGGTCTGGCGATCCGCGTACTCGCGGAGCCGCTCGGTCTCGGCTCGACGACGTCCGGCCTCGCCACCATGATCGGGCTGGCCGTCGGCATCGACTACGCCCTGTTCGTCGTCTCCCGCTACCGGGCCGAACTCGCCCGTGGCCGGGAGCGCGAGGAGGCGGCGGCGCATGCGGTCGGAACGGCGGGGTCGGCGGTGGTGTTCGCCGGTCTGACCGTGGTGATCGCCCTTGCCGGGCTGTGCGTGGTCGGTATCCCGCTGCTGACGCAGATGGGTCTCGCCGCGGCCGGCACGGTCGTCATCGCGGTGCTGATCGCCGTCACCCTCATTCCCGCCGTGCTCGGGATCTGCGGCCGTCGGATCGGTCCGGCGCGTCCGCGGCGGCGACGGAGGGGCGCGGGCCGGGGGAGCGACGCGGGCCGGGGGAAGGGCGCGGACGTGGGGAGCGACGCGGGCCGGGGGAGCGACGCCGGTGGCGCTCCGTCGGTCGGGACGGGTGTGCGCTGGGCCCGGTTCGTCGTTCGGCGGCCCATCGCGGTACTCCTCGGCGGTGTCGTCCTGCTCGGCGTGGTCGCGGTCCCCGCCGCCTCCTTGGAGATGGGGCTGCCCGGCGACGAGAGCAAGACCCGGTCGACCACCGAGCGCCGGGCCTACGACCTGATCGCCGAGGGCTTCGGCCCGGGCCACAACGGCCCGCTGACGGTCGTCGTCCAGGCCGCCGACGGCGGCCGCGCCCAGGCGGCCGCGAAGAGCGTCGGCGAGCAGATCCGTGGCAGGAAGGACGTCGCCGCCGTCGGGCAGCCGCGGTTGAGCCAGTCCGGCGACACCGCCGTGATGAACGTCGTCCCTGCCACCTCGCCGGCCGGCGAGGAGACTGCCGAGCTCGTGCACGCACTGCGCGACCCGGTGCTCGCGAGCGCGAGCGACGCCCGCGTCCTCGTCGCAGGTACGACGGCGATGAACGTGGACGTCTCGCAGAAACTGTCCGACGCGCTGATCCCGTACCTGGCACTCGTCGTCGGTCTGGCGTTCCTGCTTCTGATCGTCGTCTTCCGGTCGCTCCTCGTGCCGCTCAAGGCGGCACTGGGCTTCCTGCTTTCGGTCCTGGCCGGGCTCGGTGCGGTGGTCGCGGTCTTCCAATGGGGCTGGGCGGCGGCCGTCTTCGGGGTGGCGGTACCGGGGCCGGTGATGTCGGTGATGCCGATCTTCATGGTCGGTGTGGTCTTCGGTCTCGCCATGGACTACGAGGTGTTCCTGGTGACCAGGATGCGCGAGGCGTATGTGCAGGGGCAGTCGCCGTCGGACTCCGTTGTCAGCGGTTTCGAGCACAGTGCACGGGTGGTGACCGCCGCGGCCGTGATCATGATCTCGGTGTTCGCCGCCTTCCTGGGCTCCGACGAGCAGATGCTCAAGACCGTCGGCTTCGGGCTCGCCGCGGCCGTCCTCTTCGACGCGTTCGTCGTCCGCATGGCACTCGTACCGGCCGTCCTCGCCCTGCTCGGCCGGCGCGCCTGGCAGCTGCCCGCCTGGCTGGACCGGCTCGTCCCCGACCTCGACGTCGAAGGCGAACGGCTCGAACGAGCCCCACGCGAGGCGACGGCGGTGTCGACCGTGTCCGGTGCCGGTCCGGACTCCGTCGTCGAGACCGCGGGAAGCGGCGGCAGCCGCCCCTCCGGAAGCTCAGCCATCCCTCCGGCCAGCAGCTGAGTCTTCCCCGCCCGGCCGGCGCCGGAGCGTCTTCCGCACCCGGCCGGCGCCGGAGCGTCTTAGGCACCAGGCCGGCGCCAGAGCGCTTTCGCCGCCCGCCCGCGCCCGAACACCCTCGCCGCCCGGGCGTACGCGATACGCAGCCCCCGCTCGGCCCGCCGCGCGCCGGCCCGCCCCGAACACCTCTCCACAAGGAGCCCGCCCATGTCCGCAGCCCCGCCGCCGCACTCCGCTCCTCCCGTCACACCAAGGCGTCACGCCGTCGAAGGGGCGCTCTCCGTCGCGACCGCCCTCGTGGTCATGGCCGTCACCGCATGGGCGGCCCTGGCCGTCCTCGGCGCCGGCGCCGTCGCGCCGCTCTCCCGACTGGTGCCGACAGTCGTCGGCATGGCCGTCGGCGGCGACGTCACCGTGGAGTCGGCGACCTCCGCCGCGTCCGAGTCCGCCGACGGAGGCGGCCTCGGCGGGCTGCTCGCGGGCCTCGGCGGGGGTCTCGAACTCGGCCTGGACGGCGAGGCGGCGCTGACCCCGCTGACCCTGACCTTCCTGGGCACCGCCGTCCTCGCGATCGCCTTCTTCCGGCCCCTGCGCCGGCGGCCGCGGCCCGCCCCGGTGATGCTGTGGGCCCGGTGCGGCGGCGCAGTGGTGACCGCGGCGGTGGTCCTCCCGGTCCTCGCCGGCCTGGCCCATGGCACGGCCCGGCTGCCCGAGAGCGTGACGGAACGGTTCGGCGACGGCCCTTCGGCCGAGGCGTTCGGCCGCTTCACCGGCGGTGGCGACGGGAGCGGCGGGGACCTCCTCCAGGGGCTGTTCTCGGTCACCTTCGAGACCGACACCGCCGCGACCGTCTTCTTCGGCCTGCTGTGGGTGGCCGTCGTCCTGGCGGTCGGCTGCGTCGCGGCCCGCCGTACGCCCCTGCCGCGCCCCATCGCGCTGGGCCGGTTCCGGCGGAAGTGGAACGCCGTCGCCTCCACCCTGACCGGCCTGGCGGCCGTGCTGTGCTGGTCGGCCCCGGCTGCCGCGCTGGTGGCCGGCGCCGCCGCCCTGACCGGCCGTGAGCAGGCCGCCGAGGCCGCGGGGATGCTGCTGCTCGTCGGTCCCAACCTGATCGCCGCGCTGCTCACCACCGGCTTCGGCACCTCCTGGGAGGCCGGCGTGCACCGCCTGCAGTCCGAGGGCGGCGGGCTGCTCGGCATGATCGGCGCGGGGGCCCAGGGCGACGCGGCGGGCGCGGACAGGTCCGTGGACCTCGGCGGCTGGTCGGGCGCCGGCGTACCGGTGTGGCTGATCGCGCTGCCGCTCACGCTGCTCCTGCTGGTGATCGCCGGGTACGTCGCCGCCGGCCGTACCCCGGCACGCACCCCGCGGGAGGAATCCGAGTCCCTGCTCGGCCGCCACGTGGAGATCGCCCTGCGCACGGGCATCGCGGTCGGCGTCTCGATGCTGGTGCTGCCGCTGCTGGCGAGGGGGTCGCTGCGGATCGGCATCACTGCCATGGGCGGCGAGCTGGGTGGCGTCGCCGCCGGGCTGGAAGGAACCCCGGGGCTGTCCGCGCTCGTCGGGTGCGTCCTGGCCGCCCTCGCCGCGTACGGCGGCAGCCGCCTGCACGGCCGGCGGGCCCGGGGCCGTAACAGCGCCGCCGGGGCGCCCGGCACCGCGCTCCGGCGCCCGGCGGGATCCGCCCTCGCCCGGTCCGCATCCCGAGTCCCGTCCGACTCGGCTCCGTGAAGCCCCGTGTGATCTCCTGAGAATCCCCGCCGGCCCTCAGTCCCGCCGGCCCAGCCCGTGTCCGTGAAGGAGGAGATCCTCACCATGGCGGCACCGACACCTTCCTCCCGTACCGCGGCGCGCCCGGACCATCTGCTCGTCGTCGACGACGAACCCACCGTCCGGGAACTGCTGCGCACCGCGCTGCGCTACGCCGGCTTCGACGTCGACGCCGCCGCCACCGGCCGGGAAGCCCTCGACCTGGCCGCCCGGCGCACCCCCGATCTCGTCCTGCTCGACGTCATGCTCCCCGACATGGACGGCTTCGAGGTGATCCGCCGACTGCGCTCCCAGCCTCGTTCACCCCGGCTCGGACGCGGCGGCGACGTGCCGGTCCTCTTCGTCACCGCACGCGACGACCGCCAGGACCGGCTGCACGGCCTGCGCCTCGGTGGCGACGACTACGTCACCAAACCCTTCGACCTCGAAGAGCTGATCGCCCGGATCCACGCGGTGCTGCGCCGCACCCGGGGCGAGCAGCCGGCCCGGATGACCGTCGGCGATCTGGAACTCGAACCCGACAGCCACCACGTCACCCGGGCGGGCCGGACCGTGCGGCTGTCCCCGACCGAGTTCCGCCTCCTGCACTTCCTGGTCGCCAACGCGGAACGGACCATGACGAAGAACCAGATCCTGCACAGCGTGTGGGAGTACGACTTCGGCGGCGACCCCAGCATCGTCGACACGTACATCAGCTATCTGCGCCGCAAGGTCGACACCGGCGAGCCCAAGCTCATCCACACCGTCCGGGGCGTCGGTTACGTGATGCGGGAGCCCCGGCCGTGAAGCGTCCCACGCTGTCGCCGCCCCGGCCCCGGCCGAGCCGGCTGTCGCTCCGTACCCGCCTGTTGTGCCTGTCCATCGCCCTGGTCGCCGTCGGCCTCCTCGGCACGGGCATGTTCGTCACCACGGCCCTGCACGCCTACCTCCAGGACCGGGTCGACGACCGGCTCGTCCTGACCGGGCAGATCGCCGCCCGGCTGTCACCGCCCTCCGGCACCGGTACCCCGCCCGGCGTGCAGGCGCTCAGCGTCCTCGGCGACACGACCGTGACCTACCTGGACGACGACGGTGCCACCCGCAGATCGTTCGACGCGAGCACCGCGCCACCGGGCGGTGGCCCCGACCTGCCCGCCCTCGACCGCGCCGGCGTCGTCGCCCACGAGGGCCGCCCCTTCACCGTTCCCGCGCACGACGGCGACCACAGCTGGCGCGTCATCGCCCTCACCCAGCCCGACCAGGTCTTCCCGCCCGGACGGTCCGACACCAGGGGCAGCGTCCTCGTGGCCACCTCCCTCGACGAGGTCGACCGTACGATCGCCGAGACCCGGAACCTCTCGCTGACGGTGGGCGCCGCCCTGCTCGCGGCGCTGGCCGTCGCCGGCTGGTTCGCGGTCCGTTCCGGACTGCGCCCCCTGACCCGTATCGAGGAGACCGCGACGGCCATCACCGCCGGCGACTACTCGCACCGGGTCCCCGAACTCGCCGCCCCCCACACCGAGGTGGGGCGCCTGACCGCCTGCCTGAACCAGATGCTGAGCCGGATCGACACGGCCTTCCGGGCCCGCGCGGAGGCCGAAGCGAGAACGCGGCGCTTCTTCGCCGACGCGAGCCACGAACTCCGTACGCCCCTCGTCGGCATCAAGGGCTACACCGACCTCTACCGCATGGGTGCCCTGCCCACCCGGGAGGACGTCGACCAGACCATGACCCGGATCGCCGCGGAGTCCGAACGCCTCACCCGGCTCGTCGAGGAGATGCTGCTCCTCGCCCGCCTCGACGAGGACACCCACCCGGGCGCCGACGCCGACCGGGGACCGGCCTTCGCCCTCGACCTCGCCCCCATGGACCTGCGCACCCTGGCCGCCGACGCCCTCCACGACGTACGCGCCCTGGACACGACCCGGCCGGTGACCCTGACCGGTCCCGGTGGCGGAAAGCCGTCCAGCGCCCCCGCCGTCGCCGACGAGGCCCGGCTCCGCCAGGTCGTCACCAACCTCATCGGCAACGCCGTCAGCCACACCCCCGCCGGCACCCCGATCCGTATCGGTGTCGGCACCGCGGGAACCCACGCCGTCCTCGAAGTCGCCGACGAGGGCCCCGGTCTCACCCCCGCCGAACGCGACCGGGTCTTCGACCGCTTCTACCGCGCCGACGACTCCCGCACCCGCGCAACCGGCGGCTCGGGCCTCGGTCTCGCCATCGCCCACGCCCTCGTCTCCGCCCAGGGCGGCCACATCACCCTCGACACAGCCCCGGGCGACGGCTGCACCTTCCGCATCGAACTCCCCCTCCCCGACCCGTCGCACGGTGGCGGCGAGGGGAGTACGTGACCGTGGACGCGGTCAGACGTCCTCCGGGGCGGTCCCTCCGGCGGTCTCGAACGCACGCAGGATGCGTTCCGCGGCGAGAGTCGCCGTCAACTGGCCGTTTCTGACCTGCTGTTCGAGGGACGGGGCCAGCGCGCGGACGGAAGGGTCCGCATGGAGCCGGCCCAGGAGGTCGTCGCGGACCATGGTCCACGTCCAGTCGACCTGCTGGTCGCGACGGCGGGCGGCGAGGCTGCCGGTCGAGTCGAGCAGGGTGCGGTGCTGTTCGAGGCGCTCCCAGACGGTGTCCAGGCCGGTCGACTCGCGGGCGCTGCAGTGGAGGACGGGCGGGGACCAGGCCGCGTCCCGGCTCTGCATCAGCCGCAGCGCGCCCGACAGTTCACGGGCGGCCGTACGGGCATCGCGCTCGTGCGGTCCGTCCGCCTTGTTGACGGCGACCACGTCCGCCAGCTCCAGGACGCCCTTCTTGATGCCCTGCAGCTGGTCACCCGTCCGCGCGAGCGTGAGCAGCAGGAACGAGTCGACCATGTTGGCGACGGCGGTCTCGGACTGGCCGACGCCGACGGTCTCGACGAGGACCACGTCGTAGCCCGCCGCCTCCATCACCAGGATCGACTCACGCGTCGCCTTGGCGACCCCGCCCAGCGTTCCCGCCGTGGGGGACGGCCGCACGATGGCCGCCGGGTCCACGGCGAGGCGCTCCATCCGCGTCTTGTCGCCCAGGATCGAGCCACCCGTGCGGCTCGACGAGGGGTCGACGGCGAGAACAGCGACCCGGTGGCCGAGGCCGGTCAGCATCGTGCCGAACGCGTCGATGAACGTCGACTTCCCGACCCCCGGCACACCGCTGATCCCGATCCGGCGTGCCTTCCCGCTGTGCGGCAGCAGCTCGGTCAGCAACCGCTGGGCCAGAGCCCGGTGCTGGGGGCGGGTGGACTCGACGAGCGTGATGGCGCGGGCCACGATCGCCCGCTTCCCGTCGAGTACACCCTTCACATACGCGTCGACGTCGATCACAGCTCGTGCCCGAGGCCGGCCGACAGCCGCCGCACCAGGTCGTGCGCCGCGTCCGGAATCACCGTCCCGGGCGGGAACACGGCCGCCGCGCCCATCTCGAGGAGCGTGGGGACGTCGGCCGGCGGGATGACGCCGCCCACCACGATCATGATGTCCTCGCGCCCCTCCGCGGCCAGTTCCTGCCGCAGCGCCGGTACGAGAGTCAGGTGACCGGCCGCCAGCGACGACACGCCCACGATGTGCACGTCCGCCTCGACGGCCTGGCGCGCGACCTCGGCCGGCGTCTGGAACAGCGGGCCGACGTCCACGTCGAAGCCCAGGTCGGCGAAGGCGGTGGCGATCACCTTCTGGCCGCGGTCGTGGCCGTCCTGGCCCATCTTGGCGACCAGGATGCGGGGACGGCGGCCCTCCTCGTCGGCGAAGGCGTTCACGAGGGTACGGGTGCGCTCCACGGACGGGGAGTCGCCGGCTTCGTTGCGGTACACGCCGGAGATCGTACGGATCTGGCTCGCGTGCCGCCCGTACACCTTCTCCAGGGCGTCGGAGATCTCACCGACCGTCGCCTTGGCGCGGGCCGCGTCCACCGCCAGCGCGAGCAGGTTGCCGTCGCCGCGGTCCGCCGCGTTCGTCAGCGCCCGCAGTGCGTCCTGGGTGACCGCCTCGTCGCGCTCCTCCCGCAGCCGCCGCAGCTTGGCGATCTGCTGGGAGCGCACGGAGGAGTTGTCGACCTTGAGCACGTCGATCTGCTCGTCGGCGTCGACCCGGTACTTGTTCACGCCGATGACCGGCTGGCGCCCGGAGTCGATGCGGGCCTGCGTACGGGCCGCGGCCTCCTCCACGCGCAGCTTGGGGATGCCGGCGTCGATGGCCTGCGCCATGCCCCCCGCCCGCTCGACCTCCTGGATGTGCTGCCAGGCGCGGCGGGCCAGGTCGTAGGTCAGCTTCTCCACATAGGCGCTTCCGCCCCAGGGGTCGATCGCCCGGGTCGTGCCCGACTCCTGCTGGATGAGCAGCTGGGTGTTGCGGGCGATCCGCGCCGAGAAGTCGGTGGGCAGGGCGAGCGCCTCGTCGAGGGCGTTGGTGTGCAGCGACTGGGTGTGGCCCTGGGTGGCCGCCATCGCCTCGACACACGTACGCGTGACGTTGTTGAAGACGTCCTGCGCGGTGAGCGACCAGCCCGAGGTCTGCGAATGGGTGCGCAGGGAGAGCGACTTGGCGTTCTGCGGATCGAACTGCTTGACCAGCTTGGCCCACAGCAGCCGGGCGGCCCGCATCTTGGCGATCTCCATGAAGAAGTTCATGCCGATCGCCCAGAAGAAGGAGAGCCGGGGGGCGAACGCGTCCACGTCCAGGCCCGCTTCCCGTCCCGCCCGGATGTACTCCACGCCGTCGGCGAGGGTGTAGGCCAGCTCCAGATCGGCCGTCGCACCCGCCTCCTGGATGTGGTACCCGGAGATGGAGATGGAGTTGTAGCGCGGCATCCGCTGCGAGGTGTAGGCGAAGATGTCGGAGATGATCCGCATCGACGGCTTCGGCGGATAGATGTAGGTGTTGCGGACCATGAACTCCTTGAGGATGTCGTTCTGAATGGTCCCGGCCAGCTTCTCGGGCGGCACGCCCTGTTCCTCGGCCGCCACGATGTACAGCGCGAGTACGGGAAGCACGGCGCCGTTCATCGTCATCGACACGGTCATCTTGTCCAGCGGGATGCCGTCGAAGAGCTGCCGCATGTCGTAGATCGAGTCGATGGCCACGCCCGCCATGCCGACGTCGCCGGTCACGCGCGGGTGGTCGCTGTCGTAGCCGCGGTGGGTGGGCAGGTCGAAGGCGACCGAAAGCCCCTTCTGGCCGGCCGCCAGGTTGCGCCGGTAGAACGCGTTGGACTCCTCGGCCGTGGAGAAGCCCGCGTACTGACGGATCGTCCAGGGCTGGTTGACGTACATCGTCGGGTACGGGCCGCGCAGATACGGGGCCATGCCCGGGTACGTCTCCAGGAAGTCCAGGCCCTCCAGGTCCTGCCCGGTGTAGAGCGGCTTGACCGCGATGCCCTCCGGGGTCTCCCAGAGCAGGTCGTCACCGCCGGCGGCCTTCTTGACCGCCGACCGCCACTCGTCGGCGCCGGCGTCGGCGGTCGGGGTCCCCAGCTCGATCGCGGAGAAATCGGGGATGGACATCAGGACACTCCCATGCGGTCGAGCGTGGCGGAGAGTACGGCGACGGCATCGCAGCCGGCGAAGACGAAGGCGTCCACACCGGCGTGCTCGGCGGGCCGTCCGGCGAGGAACACATGCCCGGCGCCGCTCGCCCGGAGCTCCTGCGCGCGGGCCGCGGCCTGCTCCTCGTAGAGCGCGTCGCTGGAGCAGAGGCAGGCCTCGCTCGCGCCGCTCTCCTCGAAGGTGCCCTCCGTGACGGGCTCGATGCCGCCCGCCTGGAAGAAGTTGGCGGCGAACGTGGACCGCGCCGTGTGCGCCGCGGCCGGGCCGATGGTGGAGAGGAAGATCCGCGGCCGGGTGCCCGTCGCCGCGAGGTGGGCGTCGGAGCGGGCGCGCAGCGCCTCGTACGCGTCGTCGCGGCGTACGCGGGGCAGGCCGCCGGACGGCGGTTCGGGCGCGGGCTCGCGGACGACCGGGTTCTCGGTCAGGTGCGGGAACTCGCTGACGCCGGTGATGGGTTCGCGCCGCTTGGCCAGCTTCGTGCTGCGGGCCGACCAGGTCTCGGCGAGCCGGTCGCGGATCATCCCGGACCGCAGTGCGGCGGCCTGACCGCCGGCACGCTCGACGGTGCGGAAGAACTCCCACCCGGCCTCGGCGAGTTCGTCCGTGAGGCGCTCCACGTACCAGGAGCCGCCCGCCGGGTCGATCACGCGGGACAGGTGCGACTCCTCGATCAGGATCGTCGAGGTGTTGCGGGCGATTCGGCGCGCGAAGGCGTCGGGCAGTCCGAGTGCGTGGTCGAACGGCAGCACGGTGACGGAATCGGCTCCACCCACGCCGGCGGCCAGGGTGGCGACGGTCGTGCGCAGCATGTTCACCCAGGGGTCGCGGCGCGTCATCATCACCGGCGAGGTCACCGCGTGCTGGATCTGCGCGCCCGCGCCGCTCGCTCCGGACGCCTCGGCGACCCGGGCCCACAGCCTGCGGGCCGCCCGCAGCTTGGCGATGGTGAGGAACTGGTCGGCGGTGGCCGCGTACCGGAACTCCAGCTGGCCACAGGCCTGTTCCACGCTGAGACCCGCCTCGGTGAGCTGCCGCAGATACGCGACGCCCGTCGCGAGCGAACAGCCCAGCTCCTGAGCGGCCGAGCCGCCGGCCTCGTGGTACGGCAGCGCGTCCACGGTCATCGCGCGCAGTCCCGGGTACTCCTCGGCGCACCGCCGCGCGAGTCCGGCCGCGGGCGCGAACTCCGACGCCTGTCCCGTACGGGCCTCGAGGCCGAGGGGATCGGCTCCCAGGTTGCCGCGGGCGGCTTCGTTCGCGACGCCACGCTCCGCGTACAGGCGCAGCAGTGCCTCGGCGGCCTCTTCGAGCTCGTGGCCGGCTTCGAGGACCACGGGGGCGAGGTCGAGGTAGACGCCGTCGAGGACGGAGCCGAGCGAGGCCGTCGGGATGCCGCCCTCTCCGACGGTCAGCCAGAGCGAGGTGACGCCGTTCTCCAGGTCCGCGAGCACCGTGGGGCCGTCCGCGGCCGTGTGCCGCTGGCGTACGTCCCAGCCGCCCTGGGTGTTCCCCTCGGCCCTGCTGCCCCGGACGAAGGGGGTGAAGCCGGGGAAGCCGGGCTCGGGTGCGGCGTTGTCGGCGGCGTACAGCGGGCGGACGCGAAGCCCGTCCTCCAGCGTGGTGGAGAGGGCGTCCTCGGCGGCCGCGCCTTCCACCTCCTTGCCCGACTTGCGCAGCACGCCGGACACAAGGTGCTGCCACTGCTCACGGGTCGCGTCGGAGAATTCGGCGGCGAGGGCAAGCCCGTCGTCGGGAAGGACTGTCATGCTCGGATGCTAGGTCAGGTGAACAAAGGAGCAGCAGGCCACATGGCTGTGACCTTGCCCTCCTTGAACCTGCGGGGTAATCCGTTCTATGCCGCATGGGACCGTTCACGTCCGCGAGCGCCGGATGCCGAGGGCGGACCGGACCACACGGAAGGGGCGCGACCGCACCGCGGGTCGCACCCCCACCGGTTCCTTCAGCAGCCGGGCTCCCTCTGCCCGGGCGGCGGACCAGGACCCCTCAGTCCTGGTCGTACGTGTGGAACCCGCGGCCGCTCTTGCGGCCGAGCAGCCCCGCCTGGACCATCCGCCGGAGCAGTGGGGGCGGGGCGTAGAGGGGTTCCTTGAACTCCTCGTACAGCGACTCGGCGATCGCGGCGACGGTGTCGAGGCCGATCAGATCGGCCAGTTTCAGCGGGCCCATCGGGTGGGCGCAGCCCAGCACCATGGCGGCGTCGATGTCGCTCGCCGTCGCGAACCCGGACTCGGCCATCCGGACCGCCGCGAGGAGGTACGGCACGAGCAGGGCGTTGACGACGAAGCCGGACCGGTCCTGGGAGCGGATCGCGGTCTTGCCGAGGGTGTCGCGCACGAAGCTCTCGACCCGTGCCGTGGTCTCCGGCGTGGTGTGGAGCGAGGGGACGATCTCCACCAGGGGGAGCACCGGCACGGGGTTGAAGAAGTGCACGCCCACGACCCGGTCGGCCCGGTGGGTGGCCATGCCGAGCCGCATGATCGGGACGGCCGAGGTGTTGCTGGCGAGGATCGCCTCCGGGTCCGCCACGATCTTGTCGAGAGCGGCGAAGATCCCGGTCTTCGCGTCGGCGTTCTCGACGACGGCCTCGACGACCAGCTGACGGTCGGCGAGATCGTCGAGATCTCCGGTGAAGAGGAGACGGGCCAGGGCGTCCTCGGCGGCGGCCCGGTCGAGCCTGCCGCGCCGGACGGCGCGGTCGAGGGAGACGGCGACGCGATCGCGGGCCGCGCGGGCCGCCGTGGCGTCGGCCTCGCAGACGACGGTGTCGAGGCCGGCGCGGGCGCAGACCTCCGCGATGCCCGCCCCCATCTGCCCGCCGCCGACGATCCCGACGCGCCGGATGTCCCCGCTGACCGCGCTGACCGCGCTGGCCCCGCTGTCTCCGCTGCGTCCGCTCATGCTGCGGACTCCGTCCGTCGCACAAGGTGCCGGGAGTAGGCGTCCGGGGTGAAGAAGAGCGGCAGCTCGGCCGCGAGCGTGGTCCTCGCGAACAGCTCACGCACCTCGTCGAGAGCCGCCCACGGGTACTCCGCCCCGAGTTTGGCCAGCTCCTCGTCCAGAACCTCCAGCACGGTCGTGCGGTCGATCACCTGGTGCCTCAGCCACTGCCAGACCTGGACCCGCGCGATCTCGGCGGTGGCGGCGTCCTCCATCAGCCCGTACAGCGCCACGGCTCCCTGCCCGCGCAGCCAGGCGTCGAAGTAGCGCAGGGCGACGGCGATGTTGGTTCGCACGCCGTCCTCGGTCGGCGGGCCGCTGATCCGCCGTACGGAGAGCAGGTCGTCCGCGGTCGTCTCCACGTCGTCGCGCGTCCGGTGGATCTGGTCGGGCCGGTCGCCCAGCACGCCGTCGAACACGCCGCGGCAGACCGGGACGAGTCCGGGGTGGGCGACCCAGGATCCGTCGAAGCCGTCCTCGGCCTCGCGTTCCTTGTCGAGCCGGACCTTGGCGAGGGCCGCCTCGTGCGCGGCCGGGTCCTTGCTCGGGACCTGGGCGGCCATGCCGCCGATGGCGTGGGCGCCGCGCCGGTGACAGGTGCGCACCAGGAGTTCGGTGTAGGCGCGCATGAAGGGGGCGGTCATGGTGACCTTGGCCCGGTCGGGGAGGAGGAAGTCGGTGCGGTGGCCGAAGGTCTTGATCAGGCTGAACAGATAGTCCCAGCGGCCGGCGTTGAGACCGGCGCTGTGCTCGCGCAGCTCGTGGAGGATCTCCTCCATCTGGAACGCGGCGGTGATCGTCTCGATGAGGACGGTGGCGCGGACGGTGCCACGGGGGATGCCGAGCAGCTCCTGGGCGAGGACGAAGACGTCGTTCCACAGTCGTGCCTCGTAGTGGTTCTCCAGCTTGGGGAGGTAGAAGTACGGGCCGTACCCGGCGTCGATCTGGCGCCGCGCGCAGTGGAAGAAGTACAGACCGAAGTCGACCAGCGAGGCGGGGACCGGGCGGCCGCCGAACTCCAGGTGCTCCTCGTCGAGGTGCCAGCCGCGCGGCCGGACCACGATGGTGGCGGGGTTCTCGCCGAGGCGGTACTCCTTGCCCTCCGGCGTGGTGAAGTCGATGCGGCGCTCGATGGCGTCGAGCAGGGTGAGCTGGCCGCCGATGACGTTGTCCCAGGTGGGGGCGGTGGCGTCCTCGAAGTCGGCCATCCACACCTGGGCTCCGGAGTTGAGCGCGTTGACCGCCATCCGGCGGTCCGGCGGTCCGGTGATCTCGACCCTGCGGTCGGTCAGCCCGGGGGCGGGCGGGGCGACGCGCCAGGACGGGTCGGCGCGCACGGCCGAGGTGGCGACGGGGAAGTCGAGAGGGGAGCCGGTGGCGAGCCGGATGGCCTGCCGACGGCGCTCCTTCAGGAGCCACTGCCGGCGTTCGCCGAAGGCGTCGGCGAGTCGGCCGACGAAGTCCAGGGCGGCGGGGGTGAGGATCTCGTCGTGGCGGTCACCGGGGGCGGCCAGGACACGGACGTGACGGGTCGGGGCGCTGATGGTCATCGAACTCTCCTGAGCTGCGAGGTGAACGGGGGCGGGCGGAGACGGTCGCTCGCCCCCGTTCGGCCGGGACGCGAACCGGCCGGACGCCGGAGGGTGGGCTAGTGGAACTGCTCTTCCTCGGTGGAGCCGGCCAGCGCGGTCGTGGAGGAGGCCGGGTTGACGGCGGTGGAGACCAGGTCGAAGTAGCCGGTGCCGACCTCGCGCTGGTGCTTGACGGCGGTGAAGCCCTGCGCCTGGGCGGCGAACTCCCGCTCCTGGAGGTCGACGTACGCCGTCATGCCGTGCTCGGCGTAGCCGCGGGCCAGGTCGAACATGCCGTGGTTGAGGGAGTGGAAGCCGGCCAGGGTGATGAACTGGAAGCGGTAGCCCATCGCCCCGAGCTCACGCTGGAACTTGGCGATCTGGTCGTCGTCCAGCGCGGCCTTCCAGTTGAAGGAGGGCGAGCAGTTGTACGCGAGCATCCGGTCCGGGTGCTCCGCGTGGATCGCCTCGGCGAACTCGCGGGCCTGCGCCAGGTCCGGGGTGCCGGTCTCGACCCAGATGAGGTCCGCGTACGGGGCGTAGGCGAGGCCACGGGCGATGACGGGCGCCATGCCGTTCCGCACGCGGTAGAAACCCTCGGCCGTGCGCTCGCCCGTCACGAACCGGGCGTCGCGCTCGTCGACGTCGCTGGTCAGCAGGTTCGCGGCGAGGGCGTCCGTGCGGGCGACGACCAGGGTCGGGGTGTCGGCGATGTCCGCCGCGAGCCGGGCCGCGTTCAGGGTGCGGATGTGCTGGGCGGTCGGGACGAGGACCTTGCCGCCGAGGTGGCCGCACTTCTTCTCCGAGGCCAGCTGGTCCTCGTAGTGGATTCCGGCCGCGCCCGCCGCGATCATCGCCTTGGTCAGCTCGAAGGCGTTCAGCGGGCCGCCGAAGCCGGCTTCGGCGTCGGCGACGATCGGCGCCAGCCAGTCGATGCCGTCCGAGCCGCCCTCGGCGGTGGCGATCTGGTCGGCCCGCAGCAGGGCGTTGTTGATCCGGCGCACCACCTGCGGCACCGAGTTGACCGGGTAGAGGCTCTGGTCGGGGTAGGTGTGCCCGGCCTGGTTGGCATCGGCGGCGACCTGCCAGCCCGAGAGGTAGATGGCCTGGAGACCGGCCCGCACCTGCTGGACGGCTTGCCCGCCGGTCAACGCGCCGAGCGCGTGGATGTAGTCCCGCTCGTGCAGCTGCCGCCACAGGCGCTCGGCGCCGCGCCGGGCCAGGGTGTGCTCCTCGCGGATGCTGCCGGAGAGCCGGACCACGTCCTCGGCGGTGTAGGTGCGCTCGATCCCGGCCCAGCGGGGGTCCGTCGCCCAGCGCTCGGCCAGCTTCGCCGCCGCAGCCGTCGTGTTCGTCTCTGCCATGACCGTCACTGTCTCCATGAGTCGTTCGACCGGGCCGTGCACGTCAAAAGTGCAAAGCATTGGCACTGTGTGCCGTGATGGGGTGTGCGGCCCGCCGTCCCTCGTGGAACGAGCTGAGCAATCGCGCGTCGAACCGCCAGCCGGGACCTGCCGGGATCACCGACATCAGGGCATGAATCGCGCCCGGTGGTACCGCCTGGGCCGCCTGGTCCGGCGGGCCGCAGGACGACTCTCCCAATGACACCGGGTGCCATCAACCAGGGACGATTGCCAACTTCTGCGAATCTTCGCGCGATGTTCTGCCAAGTCTGCGAAGGTCTGTCGACGCGGATTCCACGTAGGCTGACGCGCGTCGCGGGGCGGTCCGGAAGGGGGCCGGAAAGGTCCGGGGCGGAACGGTCCGGGGACGGTCGACGAGGGAGGCGCGGTGGGTAAGACCTACGCGGGAGCGCGGCTGCGGCGGCTGCGCGAGGAGCGGCGGATGAGCCAGGCCGAGCTGGCCCGGGTGCTCGCCATCTCGCCCAGCTATCTGAACCAGATGGAGCACGACTCACGCCCGCTGACCGTGCCCGTGCTGCTGCGCCTGACGGAGACCTTCGGCGTCGACCCGGGCTTCTTCTCGGAACGGGACACCAGCCGCCTCGTGGCCGACCTGCGCGAGGCGCTCGCGGGGGAGGTCGACAAGGCCCGCGTGTCCCCCTCCGACCTGGCCGAACTCGCCTCCCGCATGCCTGCCGTCGCGCATGTCCTGCTGGACCTCGGGCGGCGCAGCCAGCAGCTCGCCGAGCGTCTCGCCGGGACCGTCGAAGGCCGCGACGGGGACCTGCGTCCGGACGCTCCCCGCTCCCCGCACGAGGAGATCCGCGAGTTCTTCTACCGCCGCCAGAACTACCTCCACGACATCGACCTCGCCGCCGAGGAGCTGGCCCGGTCGCTCCGCATCCGCCCCGGGGACGTCGTACGCACCCTCACCGCCCGGCTCGCGGAACAGCACGGCGTCCGGGTCACCGCCGACTCGGACCGGCTGCACCACTACGACGACGCCGGCCGCGTACTGCACCTGTCGACCCGCCTCCGCCCCGGTCAGCAGGCCTTCCGTATGGCGACGCAGCTGGCCCTGCTGGAGCAGTCCGCCGAGCTGGACCGGCTCGCGGCGGAGGACTTCCCCACCGGATCCACCCCGCACGCCCTCGCCCGCATAGGGATCGCCAACTACTTCGCCGCCGCCCTGGTCCTTCCGTACCGGGCCTTCCATACGGCCGCCGAGGAGTTCCGCTACGACATCGAGCGGCTCACCGACCACTTCGGGCTCGGATACGAGACCGTCTGCCACCGTCTGAGCACCCTGCAACGGCCCAGGCTGCGCGGGGTGCCGTTCTCCTTCGTCCGGGTCGACCGGGCCGGCAACATGTCCAAGCGTCAGTCGGCCACCGGCTTCCACTTCTCCCGCGCCGGCGGTACCTGCCCGCTCTGGAACGTCTACGAGGCCTTCGCCGCCCCCGGCCGCATCCACGTACAGGTCGCCGCCATGCCGGACGGTCAGCGGTACCTGTGGACCGCCCGCGCCGTCACCCGCAACCGCGGCGGCTGGGGCGAGCCAGGCAAGACCTTCGCCATCGGACTGGGCTGCGAGATCCGCCACGCCTCCCGACTCGTCTACTCCGACGGCATCGACCTCGACAACACCGGGGCGGCGACCCCGATCGGCATGGGGTGCCGCCTCTGCGAGCGCCTCGACTGCCCCCAGCGCGCCGTCCCCCCGCTGGGCCGTCCGCTCGCGGTGGACGAGAACACCAGCACCTTCGTTCCGTACACGGTGGAGGACGGCTGACTGGTGTAGCCTCCCCCTCACCTATTCAACGAGTTGAGTATGTGAGGGTTCATGCACCCGTTCCGCAAGGCCGTCGAGAATCGTGACCCGTCCGCCGTGGCCGCGCTGCTCGCCGACGACGTCGTCTTCACGAGTCCCGTCGCGTTCAAGCCGTACGTCGGGAAGCCGATCACCGCGGCGATCCTCCGCGGGGTGCTGCGGGTCTTCGAGGACTTCACCTACGTGCGCGAGATCGCCAACCCCGACGGGCGGGACCACGCGCTCGTCTTCACCGCGACCGTGAACGGCCGTCAGATCCAGGGCTGCGACTTCCTGCACTTCGACGAGGACGGCCGGATCGACGACTTCACCGTCATGGTCCGGCCGCTCTCCGCCGCCCAGGCGCTCGCCGAGGCGATGGGCGCCCAGTTCGACCGGATCGCCCGGGAGGCCGCCGAGGAGTGAGGCGGGGACGGGAGCCTCGGGTCAGCGGCCCCGAGCCGGTCGCCGGCTCCCGGGTCAGCCCAGCTTCTTGAGGATCTCGGCCGCGAGCGGGGCGGAGGAGGACGGGTTCTGGCCGGTGACGAGATTGCGGTCGACGACGATGTTCGGCACCCAGGGCTCGCCGACCTGTACGTCGACGCCCGCCTCGGTCAGACGGGTCTCCAGCAGCCACTTGGCCTTGTCGGCGAAGCCGGACTGGGTCTCCTCGGCGTTGGTGAAGGCGGCGACCCGGTAGCCGGCGAAGGCGTTGGTGCCGTCGTCCTCGGTCGCGGCGAGGAGCGCCGCCGGGCCGTGGCAGACGACGGCGAGCGGCTTGCCCGAGGCGAGGGCGTCGATCAGGATCCGCCCCGAGGTCCGGTCGACGGCGAGGTCCTCCATCGGGCCGTGGCCGCCGGGGTAGAAGACGGCCGCGTACTCGTCGAGGTTCACGTCCTCCAGGGCGATCGGGTGCTGGAGTTCGGTGAAGGAGGCGAGGACGGCGGCGACCCTGTCCGCGCCCTCCTGACCGCCGTTGAACTCGGGGGCGAAACTGCTCCGGTCGACCGTGGGGACGACGCCGCCGGGAGTGGCGACGACGACCTCGTGGCCGGCGGCCACGAACGCCTCGTACGGCGCCGCGGCCTCCTCGGCCCAGAAGCCGGTCGGGTGCTTGGTGCCGTCGGCGAGCGTCCAGTGGTCGGCGCCGGTGATCACGAAAAGAATCTTCGACATGGTGAGTCACTCCGAGGGGGCGGGGCCTGAGGCCCGGGATGGGTACCGCCGCGGGGAGACGCTCCGCGGGCGCTGACGCTCTGCGAGTGCCTGCGCTTCGCGAGTGTCGACACTCGGCGAATGCCGACACTCGCCGAAGGCGACGCTCGGCGAAGGTCGACACTCCGGAAGCGTCGACACCCGGGAAGCGCCGGCACTCCGGGTTCGGATCGTCGGTGCGGCGATGTCCTCGACGCTAAGCCCGCCGTCGACGGGATTCCAATGGAGAATCCAATGGTCGGCATTGGAACTCCGATGGATCCGAGGGAATACCCTCACCGCCGCTCTGACCTGCGGAGATGCTCAGGTGCTCGGCGACAGGGTGCCTCGGAAGGTCCGCCGGTAGGCGAGCGGGGAGACCCCGATGGCGGCGTGCAGATGCTGGCGCAGCGAGGTTCCGGTCGCGAACCCGACCTGGCCGGCGATGTCGTCCACCGCCAGGTCGGTGGACTCCAGGAGCTGCCGCGCGTGGTCCACGCGCTGCTGGATCAGCCAGCGGCCCGGGCTCATGCCCACCTCCTCGTTGAAGCGGCGGGCGAACGTGCGCAGGCTCATCCGGGCGTGGTCGGCGAGCTCCCTCAGCGTCAGCGGTTCGTGGAGGTTCTCCAGGGCCCACTGGCGGGTGGCCCACGTCCCGCTCGAGTCCCGCCCCGGGACGGGCTGCACGATGTACTGGGCCTGGCCGCCGTCCCGCCACGGCGGTACGACGCAGGCCCGCGCCACCTGGTTGGCCACGGCGGTGCCGTGGTCCTTGCGTACGAGATGCAGGCAGACGTCCACCCCGGAAGCCGCGCCGGCGGAGGTCAGCAGGTCGCCGTCGTCGACGAAGAGAACGTCCGGGTCCAGGTCCACCTGGGGGAACCACGACCGGAACACGTTCGCGAGCGCCCAGTGCGTGGTGGCCGGCCGCCCGTCGAGGAGACCCGCCGCCGCGAGCACGAAGGCTCCCGTGCAGATGGAGACGATCCGGGTGCCCGGCGGGACCTCGGCGAGCGCGTCCGTGATCTCCGTCCGGAGTTCCCGGGTGACCTGGGCGGTGTCGAAGGGCGGGAGAACGACCGTGTCCGCCGTACGCAGCGCCTCGGGGCCGTGCTCCACCGTGACGGAGAAGTCGGAGTTCGTACGCACCGGGCCGCCGTCGACGGAGCAGGTCAGGACCTCGTACCGGTCACCCGCCGCCCCGAAGACACGGCTCGGGATGCCGAGCTCGAACGGGTACACCCCCTCCAGGGCGAGGACGACGACCCGATGAGGCCTCTCCGCGGCGACTTCCGTGGCGCTTTCGCTTCCCATGGCACGATCCTGTCGAAAGATGGCAATCATGCCATGGTACGCCCAGGCCCCGGCCGGGAACCTGGATGCATGACGAACAACGCCACCATGCGCGCCATCAGCCAGGACACCCACGGCACCCCCGACGTGCTCAAGGAGGTCCTGATCCCCCGACCGACCCCCGGTCCCAGCCAGATCCTGGTCGCCGTCCGCGCGGCCGGCGTCAACCCGACCGACTGGAAGCACCGCTCCCAGGTGCTGTTCCTCGACCGGATGCCTCTCGTCCTCGGCTGGGACGTCTCCGGCGTCGTCGAGGCCGTCGGCTACGGCGTGACGCTCTTCAAGCCCGGCGACGAGGTCTTCGGGATGCTGCCCTACCCCTACGGCGTCGGCTCCCACGCCGAGTACGTGACCGCCCCCGCCCGGGCCTTCGCCCTCAAGCCCGCCGGCATCGACCACGTCCAGGCCGGAGCCCTCCCGCTCGCCGCGCTCACCGCCTACCAGGCCCTCGTCGACACCGCCGCCGTCGCTCCCGGGCAGCGGGTCCTCGTCCACGCGGCCGCCGGCGGCGTCGGCCACCTCGCCGTCCAGATCGCCAAGGCCCGTGGGGCGTACGTCATCGGCACGGCGAGCGCGCCCAAGCACGATTTCGTGCGCTCCCTCGGCGCGGACGAGGTCATCGACTACCGCACCACCGACTTCCGGGACGTCGCCCACGACATCGACGTGGTGCTCGACCCGATGTCGGGGGAGACCCGCGCGCGTTCCCTCGAGGTCCTGCGCCCCGGTGGCGTCCTCGTCTCGCTCCTGCCGCCCACCGACCCCGACGAGGCGCAGAAGGCGGAAGCGCGCGGCGTCCGTGTGGAGACCCTCCTCGTCGAGGCCGACCACGCGGGTATGAGCGCTGTCGCCGACCTGGTGGCGGCGGGCTCCCTGCGGGCCCACGTGGAGGCCACCTTCCCCCTCGCCGAGGCCGCGAAGGCCCACGCCCTGGGCGAGACCGACCGCACCACCGGCAAGATCGTCCTGGTGGTCGGCGGGTCCGAAGCGGCGCAGGCCTCCTAGCGGAGCTGCTGGTGAGCTGCTGGTGAGCTCCTGATGAGTTCCTGGCGGAGCGGGCCGGGGGAGCCCGTCAGGCGTTCCGGGGTGAGGAGCTCCGCGATGCGCTCGGCGGGCAGGAGGCCCTTCTCCAGGGTGAGTTCGGCGACGCCGCGACCCGTGAGGAGGGCCTCCTTCGCGATCGCGGTGGCCGCCGTGTAGCCGATGTGCGGGTTGAGGGCAGTGGCGAGGCCGATGGAGTTCTCCACCGCGGCGCGCAGTTCCTCGGTGTTGGCCGTGATTCCGGAGACGCAGCGCTCGGCTAGGGTGAGGCAGGCGGCCCGCAGCGAGGTGATGCTCTTCGCCAGGGAGTGCAGGATCACCGGCTCGAAGGCGTTGAGCTGCAGCTGACCGCCCTCCGCCGCCATGGTGATGGTGATGTCGTTGCCGATCACCTCGAACGCGACCTGGTTGACCACCTCGGGGATCACCGGGTTGACCTTGCCGGGCATGATGCTCGAACCGGCCTGCACCGCGGGGAGGTTGATCTCGTTCAGGCCCGCACGCGGGCCCGAGGACAGCAGACGCAGGTCGTTGCACGTCTTGGAGAGCTTGACCGCGAGCCGCTTCAGAACACCGGAGAGCTGGACGAACGCGCCGCAGTCCTGCGTCGCCTCCACGAGGTTGGCGGAGGTCACCAGCGGCATCCCGGTGATCTCGGACAGATGGCGGCGGGCCGTCTCGGCGTAGTCGGCGGGGGCGTTGAGGCCCGTACCGATCGCCGTGGCGCCGAGGTTGATCTCGTGGATCAGCTCCACCGCCTCGGCCAGCCGGTTGCGGTCCTCGTCCAGCATCACGGCGTACGTGGAGAACTCCTGGCCCAGCGTCATGGGCACCGCGTCCTGGAGCTGGGTGCGCCCCATCTTCAGGACGTCGCGGAACTCCACGGCCTTCGCCGCGAACGCGTCCTGGAGGACCGCCGTCGCCTGGAGCAGGCCTCGGACCGCCGTGATCGCCGCGATCCGGACGGC
Organism: Streptomyces sp. NPDC056222; assembly: GCF_042264065.1. Classification (NCBI taxonomy): domain Bacteria; kingdom Bacillati; phylum Actinomycetota; class Actinomycetes; order Kitasatosporales; family Streptomycetaceae; genus Streptomyces; species Streptomyces sp. NPDC056222. Next base: position 38,452 of record NZ_JBHJTL010000007.1, read on the forward strand.
GGTCGGGTAGACGTCGTTGGTGGACTGGCTGAGGTTGACGTCCTCGTTCGGGTGCAGGTGACGGTAGTCGCCCTTGGTGTGGCCGAGGAGTTCGAGGGCCCGGTTGGCGACGACCTCGTTGGCGTTCATGTTCGTCGAGGTTCCGGCGCCGCCCTGGATGACGTCGACGACGAACTGGTCGTGCAGCCTTCCGGAACGGATCTCCTGGCACGCGGCGACGATCGCGGCCGCCTTCTCCGGGGCGAGCAGGCCCAGTTCCTCGTTGGTCAGTGCGGCGGCCTCCTTGACGGCGGCCAGCGCGTCGATCAGCTGGGGGTAGACGGAGATCGGCGTTCCCGTGATGGGGAAGTTCTCCATGGCGCGCAGGGAGTGGATGCCCCAGTACGCGTCGGCGGGCACCTCCCGCTCTCCGAGGAGGTCGTGCTCACGGCGGGAGACAGTCTTCATCGAGGTCAGTGCCTTAAGGGGAGGGGAGGGGTTTCGAGGAGAGGCGTGTGGAGGGCACGGCGACGTGCCCGGGCGGGTGAACCCGCCGGGAGGGAGGAGGAAGGAGGGCCGGCGTCCGTCGGCGGAGGGGAAGATGACGGACGCCGGCGCGTGGTCAGGAGCCGCCGGAGAAGCGGGAGCCCGCAGCCGTCAGAGCCGGTTCCGCGCGGGTGGGGCCGTTCAGGAGGCCGTGCAGCAGTGCGGGGCGACGGTCCGGGGCGACATCGGACAGCAGGGTGGCGAGGACCGCCATCCGGGCCTGGCCCGCGCGCAGCGTTCCGGCCGGTACCGCGCCCGCGGCCACCAGGTCCACGGCTCCGCCGCCCGTGTAGATCTCCGCGACAGGACCGGCGGGGACCCGGGTGCTGAGGGCGACGAGGGTGCCTTGGGCCACCGCGTCCGCGACGGCCGAGGCTATCTCGGGGGTGGCGTTGCCCGCGCCGGTGCCGACCAGCACGACGCCCTGGGCGCCGGCCGCGACGGAGGTCTTCAGGAACAGCGGGTCGCCGTCGCTGTGGTGCATCACCAGGTCGATCCGGGGCGGGGTGCCCGCGGCCACGGGGAGGGGGAGGGGCGTCGGCCGGTCCGGGCTGCGGCGGATGTCCACACTGCCGAACCCCACCTTGCCGAGACCCTGCTCGGAGGGGTCGGCGAACGCGTCGGCCGCGAGCGTCTGCGTCTTCACCGTGCCGCGCGCCGCGTGGACGCGGCCGTCGAAGACGACGAGGACGCCCAGGTCACGTACCGAGGCGGCGACCTGCAGGGCGTCGTACACATTGCCCGGGCCGTCGCCGTCCCCCGTACCGAGCGGGCGCTGTGCGCCGGTGAAGACGACCGGCCGGGGGTCGGAGTGATGGAGGTCCAGGAAGAACGCCGACTCCTCCAGGGTGTCCGTGCCGTGCGTGACCACGACGCCGTCCACACCGGGGTCGGCGAGGGCCGCGTGGACCGCGCGCAGCAGCGTCAGCTGGCGGGCGCTGGTCATCCGGGAGCTGTTGACGTTGAACAGGTCCACGACCTCGACCGTCACGCCCTCCGGCAGGGCCGAGGTGGCCAGGACGTCGTCACCGGACGCGTCGGCGGCGTACCCGGTGCCCTGCCAGCGGCTGGCGATGGTGCCGCCGGTGCTGATGAGGGTGATCCGGCGGGGCCGGTCGTCGCGTGTCCACTGCATGTCTGTCTGTCCCGGAGGTCGAAGGTCGTCGCACTCGCAACGATAGGTGAGCTTGTATCGAATGTGATTGCGGATTTGAGCCCGGAATCATGAATTCCACCGTGCATAATTGCGTCATGGACCGCATCGATCGCAGTATCTTGCGTGAGCTTCAGGAAGACGGTCGGCTGACCAATCTGGAGCTCGCCCAGCGCGTCGGCCTGAGTGCCTCGGCCTGCCTGCGGCGGGTGCGGCAGCTGGAGGAGGACGGCGTGATCCAGGGCTACCGCGCGGTCATCGATCCGGCGGCGGTCGGGCGGGGTTTCGAGGTGCTCGTCTCCATCGAGGTCCGGCGCGACCGGGAGACCGTCGAGGCCTTCGAGGAGGCGCTCCGCGACATCCCCGACGTCATCGAGGCCCACCGGCTCTTCGGCAGCCCCGGCTGCCTGCTCCGGATCGCGGTCGCCGATCTCGCGGCGTACGAACGCCTCTGGATCGAGCGGCTGACCTCGCTGACCGGAGTCACCGAGGTCAACTCGCAGATCATCATGAAGCGGATCAAGGAGCCGCGCGGGCTTCCTGTCGAGCGGTGAGGGGCGTACCGGGTCGCATCTTGTCGACTTGTCGAGAGTAGCGTCGAGTCGGGTCGTGTCGCTGTTGGGCCGAACGAGTGAGGGACGGGAGGATGGGGGCATGAGTAGGTACGAGAGGTACGACGTCACCGACGAGCAGTGGGAGGGCCTTGCGCAGGTCGTCCCCCTGCGCGGCCGTGACGAATGGCCGTCCAGAGTCGATCACCGCGCGATGCACGACCCGTACGAGGCCGCCGAGCAGCGCCGCATGGTCGTCCTGCGGGTGCAGGTCTTCGCCGATGCCCGTGAGGTCGCCGAGTACCTCGTCGCCCAGATCCCGGTGCTGCTGGACCTGACCGGCGCCGACACCGAAGTGGCCAAGCGCATCCTGGACTTCAGCAGCGGCGTCGTCTTCGGACTCGGCAGCTCCATGCACCGGGTCGACCGCAACGTCTTCCTGCTGACCCCGGCCGGCACCGAGGTCGAGGGCGCGCCGGACTCGGAGGACGACGGCATCGGGGTTGCCGTCCCCCGATCGTAGGAAGGTCATCTCGGTGTAACGGTTCGTCATACACCGGTCTGCGTACGGTCCGATCATGCACTCCACCGGCGGCCTTACGCCCGATTCCGACGCTTCCGCCATCTCCACCCTTGTTCCCGCTGTTCCCGCTCCCGCACGGGGCCCCGCGTTCGACGCTGCGCACGACACCACGTACGACACCATGCGCGCATCCGCGCGTGACGCCGTAGGTGACTCCGCGGACGACGTGCTGCGGCATCTCATGGGCGACTCCACGCGGCGACCCGCCGGCCCCGCCCGCCCCACCGTCACCGAACTGCGTCTCTCCGCCTTCGCCTCCCACCGCGCCGCCGTCCATCCCCTGGGGCCGGTGACGCTCTTCGCCGGGGCGAGCGGGAGCGGGAAGTCCAGTGCTCTGCGGGCGTACGAAGCGCTGGCGCGGCTGGGGGCGGGCGACGATCTGGCCACCGTGTTTCCCGACGCGGCCGACTGTGTTCCCGAACGGGCCAGGCCCGACGCCCAGGGCAGGCGGGGATTCCGGATCGGGTGCACGGTCGACGGCCCGGTCGGTCCCGTCCACCTCGACATCGCCGTACAGGCCGAGCCCCGGCTCCGGATCGTCGGCGAGCGGCTCACCTGCCGCGGCCGTACGTTGCTCACCACCGCCCTCCGCGACCCGGGCCGCGATGCCGTCCAGGCCGAATGGCACACCGCCGGAGCCACCCCCGTCACGCGGGCGCCGCTCCCCGACGACCTGCTGGGCACGGCCCTTCTGCCCCTGCGCGTCGCGGGCAAGACGAAGGGGCAGTTGGAGGTCCTGGCGGCGGCGGAACAGGTGCTGGTGGCGCTGCGATCGGTCTTCGTCTGCGATCCACGACCGGACCGGATGCGCGCACCCGTGCCGACGGGGGAGGGGCGGCTGCGGCGGGGGTGCGACAACCTCGCGGAGGTGCTGCACCGCACCCGCACCGACTGCCCCCGCCGGCACGCCCGGTTGGCCTCGGTCGCGGGCGCGGGATGCGCGGGGCCGGTGACGGGACTCGGAGTCGAGGAGCTGCCGGACGGGAGGGTACGGGCGGTGCTGGAGCGCGGGGCGTCGCGCGTCGGGGCCGGTGCCTTGGGAGCTCTGGCGGGGGCGGGGCCGGCGCAGGGGTCGTCGCCGGCGGCGGTGGCCACGCCGTTGGGGCGGCTCGGGGACGGGGAGCTCCGCTATCTCGCGCTCGCACTCGTCCTTCTCACCGGTCCGGGTGTGCTCGCCATGGATCAGCTCGCCGAAGTGCCCGGTGCCATGCGGACCTTGACCGTTCTCTCGGACGGACTGGACCGGGGGCTCGATCCCCGTCAGCTCCGGGAGCTGCTGGGTCTCGCCACCACCATCTGTGCCGGTGGCCACATCAGGCTCGTGGCGACCGTCGGGGAGACGGTCGCGGCGAGCGTGCGGGAGACGCCCGGGGTGTCGGTGGTGGAGCTGGAGCGGTGACGGAATGCCCCTGCCGAAGGGGCGGATCGACCGGAACGAGGTGCGCTGTCCCCGGGGTCGGCCTCGGGACGGTCCATGGGCGCCGTCGGGAACGGTGATCGTCACTCTTCGGAGTGATCGGGATTTCCCCATCGAGCCTCCTGTCCACAGATTTCCGAATTCCCCTGGCGTTGGGGCTCAGGCACCTTCACGCTGGGTAATGGACTGAGTGGGCAGTAAGTCGTACGAACGGGGGCGGCGTCGATGGAAGCGGAGCGACTGATCGCGACGGGGCGGAACGCGCTGGCGCGGAGCAGGGATGCCTTGGACATCGTGGCGGAGGCATGGCAGGCACAGGCCCTCGCCCAGGCGATGGGGAGTCATCTCGCGCTCGGCGGACCGCTGGAGCTGCGGGGCGAGGCGCGAGGGTTGAGCGAGACAGGGGGCGCGCGCGGGGTGGTCGACCATCCCGCGCTGCGTACAGGCGGTTTGAGGGCCGCCCAGTTGACCGAGGTGGGGGACACGCGTGTGGCGCTGACAGCGCTGAGCGCGCTCCTCGGAGAGGTGGGAATCGCTCTCGTCGGGGTGGCCTGTGTCACCGACGAGGAGGGGCTCTACTGGCAGTGCATCGAGGCGATCGACGCGGCCGACGAGTCGAACGACCGGGTGCGGGGGATGCTGCGCCGGCTCGCGGTACGGGAGCGGGACCGGCCGCCCGACGTCGCCCGTGAGCGGGCGGGCCCGGCGGGGCCGTCGTGAACGGGAACCGCGGGGACGCCCGCCGTGGAGACGGGCGGTGGACGGCCGGAGAGCCCTCAGTCCGTGAGGGGTCGGTCCTTGGAAGGGGGCTCACGGCGGTCCGCCGTGGACTGAAGGTCGGCGTCGAGCTGCGACAGATCGGCGGTGAGCGCCGCCATCAGCTCCTCCATCTGCTGCAGCAGGCCCTTCGGGGCGCCGGGGCCCTTCTGCTCGGGCACGGAATGCTTGACCGGCTGCTCGGGCATCGCCCTTTCAGGCGCGGCTTCCTGGGACATGGCGGCCTCCTCGGCCCAGGCCCTTCCCGCAAGGGAGGGCCACACGTGAGAACGACGCACCGGCAGCGGCCGCCGGCGCGCGGGCCGGGCGGTCCGGCTCCGCCCGAGCCAACGACGCGCGCCGGGCCACGGTCACTGGCCTCGCGGGACGCGCCCCGCCGGAAGGCCGCCATTCACCCGACCGAGCAGGCGCGGCCGGGACGCTGACGGAGCCATGGACGGACGACCCTGCGGCGGTAGAGGGCGACCGCACCCGTACCTCGTCATCGCCCGTCGCGTCCCGGTCCCGGTCAGCTTCGTGTCGGCCACAGGCCGTCGATGAGGACCGTCAGGACCTGGTCGGCCTCCTCCGGCGCGTGCTCTCGGGTCCAGGCCGCCGCCGCGATCAGGGCGAAGAGTTCGGAGGCCGTGATGTCGTTCCGTACCTCACCGGCACGCTGGGCACGTTCCAGCAGTTGCCGGCCGGACGACTGCATCGACGTGCAGGCGTTGTTCAGCTCGGACGTCTCGTCCTTGAGGCTGTCCATCAGCATCGTCACGAGACCGCGGTACGTGGTGGCGTGGGCGACCGCTGCCCGTACCCAGCTCGCCAGCGCCGCCCCGGCCGGCTCGGTGGTCAGCAACTCCTGTGCGGTACCGCCGAGTTCGGAGATGCTGTCGCGGAGCATCGTCTCGAGCAGACTCTCCCGGGTCGGGAAGTGACGGTAGAGCGTCGCGTTGCCCAGCCCCGCCTGCTTGGCGATGTCGTCGAGCGACGTGTGGATGCCGTGCTGGTGGAAGGCCTTCTTGGCCTCGGACAGGAGTCGCTCGTAGTTGCGGCGGGCGTCTGCGCGCATCGGGCTGTCCTCTCCTTGCCGTGCTGGGAACGGTGCCGCTCCCGTCGGCGACGGCAGCGGCACCAAAACCGGGGTATGACCCCGTATTCTATCCCGTTCCCGTTCCCGTTCCCGCTCCGGGCCCTCCTCGCCGATCTCCGCGCCCGGCCCGGGCGGGGGAGTTGAGCTTCGGGACCGCTGCCTGCCGGGGTGGGCCCGGGGCTGTCCGGTCACGGCGCGGGCGGCGGGCTAGGGGGTCGTGACCTCGCGCCCCTCGGGGTTCGCCGCTTGCTTCGGCGCCTGCTCCGGCATCGGCTCCGTGACGCCGCCGCCCGTCGGGACGGTCCGCATGATCAGCGTCAGCAGGATCGTGAGCGCGGTGAATCCGGCGCCCCAGGCGAACGCCGTGGTGACGCCCTCGGTGAGGACGAAGTCCGCCGTGCCCTTGGCGTCGAGACCGGACGGGAACTCGTTCGAGGCGGCGCGGCCTGCGGCGCCGAAGACGGTGACCATGATGGCGAGGCCGAGCGCGCCACCTATCTGCTGCATCACGTTGAGCAGGCCGGAAGCGGCACCGCTCTCCTCCGGTGCGACGCCGGACATCAGGATGGTCGTGACGCCGACGAGCAGGGTGCCCATGCCGAGGCCGGCGACGAGCATCGGACCGAGCAGCGCGGAGAGGTACTCGGCCTCCGGGGTGATCCGGGCGAACCAGATCAGACCGATGCTGATGGCGGCGGCACCGACGGCGGTGAGCATGCGCGGGCCGACCCTGGGCAGCACCTTGGCGGCGATGCCGGAGGTGGCGAGGATCAGCACGGCCAGCGGTACGAACGCGAGCCCCGCCTGGATCGGGGTGAAGCCCCGGACCTCCTGGAGGAACTGGGTCAGGAAGAAGAACATCGCGTTGCCGGCCGCCATGACGAAGAGCAGCGAGAGATACCCGGTCGCGCGGTTGCGGTCGGCGAACAGCCGCAGCGGGGTGATCGGCTGCTTGGCGTGGGTCTCGATGAGGACGAAGAACGCGAGCAGGGCGATCGCCAGGGCGAAGGAGCCGAGGGTCAGGGTGTCGCTCCAGCCGCTCTCGGCGGCCCGGATGAAGCCGTAGACCAGCGCGGTCGTACCGACCGTCGAGGTCAGGGCGCCACCGAGGTCGAAGCGGGCGGGCGTGCGCTCGGTCTCGTGGATGAACATCGGGGCCGCGATCAGCAACGCGACGCCGATGGGCACGTTGATGAAGAGCACCCAGCGCCAGGAGAGCCAGTCCGTCAGCAGACCGCCGCCGATCAGGCCGATGGCGGCGCCGGAGCCGGAGACCGCCGCATAGAGACCGAGGGCGCGGGCCCGGGACTTGTCGTCGGTGAAGTGGGTGGCGATCAGCGCCAGCACGGTCGGTGCAGCGATGGCGGCGCCGACGCCCTGGAGGGCGCGGGCGGCGATCAGCGTGCCCGCCGAGTCGGCGAGGCCGCCGAGCAGCGAGGCGAGGGTGAACACCGTGACGCCGATGAGCATGCCGCGGCGGTGTCCGAGTACGTCTCCGGCGCGGCCGCCGAGCAGCAGCAGTCCGCCGAAGGCCAGCAGGTAGGAGCTGAGGACCCAGGAGAGTCCGGTCGGGGTGAAGTCGAGCGCCTCCTTGAGGTCGGGGAGGGCGATGTTCACCACGTTCACGTCGAGGATGAGCATCGTCTGCAGGGCGAGGACGATGGCGAGCACCATGCCGCGGCGGCGGTCCGCCGCGGCCCCCTCGGTGGGCCGACTCTGGCCCGCGGTGCTCGCGACGGTCTCTTCACTCATGATTCGGCATCTCCTCGGAAGCTAAACGGGGACATTCCACGGTTCCTGGTCGAGGAAGATACAGGGACTGTCCCCGTTTAACAATCGCCGGAGTGTGAGCCTGAGTTGGAGCCCGGCCTTCCCGGCCCGGCGAGCTGCGGCAGGTGTGCGAGCTGGTGCGCGTCGCGCCTCGACGTCGCCCGGTGATAGACCTGGAGCCGTGACGGAACTGGATGTAGCGGGATTGCAGCGCAGGCTGGCCGAGTTCGCGGCTTCGAGGGAGTGGCAGCCGTACCACACGCCCAAGAACCTGGCGGCGGCGCTCAGCGTCGAGGCGGCCGAACTCCTGGAGATCTTCCAGTGGTTGACGCCCGACGAGGCGGACCGTGTGATGGAGGACCCGGAGCGGGCGCACCGGGTCGAGGACGAGGTCGCCGACGTGCTGGCGTATCTGCTCCAGTTCTGCGGGGTGCTCGGCGTCGATCCGCTCGCCGCGCTGGCGGCGAAGATCGACCGGAACGAGCTCCGATTCCCGGTCGGCCGGCCCCCGGGCCGCTCCAAGAAGGCGACCGGCACGGGGGACGGTCACTCTTCGGAGTGAGTGCGGGCCCGCCGCCGGGGAGGTTGACGGCCACCCGGCGGTGCAGGATGGAGTCATGGATCTTCGAATCTTCACCGAGCCCCAGCAAGGGGCCGACTACGACACCCTTCTCACTGTCGCGAAGGCCACCGAGGACCTCGGTTTCGATGCCTTCTTCCGCTCCGACCACTACGTCAGCATGGGATCGGCCGACGGCCTTCCCGGGCCGACCGACGCGTGGATCACGCTGGCCGGTCTGGCCCGGGAGACCAGCAGGATCCGTCTCGGCACGCTGATGACGGCAGGCACCTTCCGCCTCCCCGGAGTCCTGGCCATCCAGGTGGCCCAGGTCGACCAGATGTCCGGCGGCCGGGTCGAACTGGGTCTGGGGGCGGGCTGGTTCGAAGAGGAGCACCGGGCGTACGGGATCCCGTTCCCCAAGGAGAAGTTCGGCCGGCTCGAGGAGCAGCTGGCGATCGTCACCGGCCTGTGGGGCACCGAGATCGGCAAGAAGTTCTCGTACGAGGGCGAGCACTACCAGCTCGTCGACTCGCCCGCGCTGCCCAAGCCGGCGCAGTCCAGGATCCCGGTGCTCATCGGCGGGCACGGCGCGAGCCGGACCCCGCGGCTCGCCGCGAAGTACGCCGACGAATTCAACATCCCGTTCGCCTCGCTGGAGGACAGCGAGCGCCAGTTCGGGCGGGTCCGCGCCGCCGCCGAGGCCGCCGGCCGCCGGGCCGACGACCTGGTGTACTCCAACGCCCTCGTGGTCTGCGTCGGCAAGGACGACGCGGAGGTGGCGCGCCGCGCGGCGGCCATCGGCCGCGAGGTGCGTGAGCTGAAGGCCAACGGCCTGGCGGGCTCGCCCGCCGAGGTCGTGGACAAGATCGGCCGGTACGGCGCGATCGGGGCGTCCAGGGTCTACCTCCAGGTCCTCGACCTCGACGACCTGGACCACCTGGAGCTGATCTCCGCCCAGGTCCAGTCCCAGCTGGGCTGACGGGAAGGACACCCCGATGGCACCCGCTCGCACCCTCGCCGAGGCGCTCACCGCCGACGTGCTCGTCCTCGACGGTGGGCTCTCCAACCAGCTGGAGGCCCAGGGCTGCGACCTGCGCGACGAGCTGTGGTCGGCCCGGCTGCTCGTCGACGGGCCCGAACAGATCGCGGCGGCGCACACGGCGTATGTCCGGGCGGGCGCCCGGGTCCTGATCACCGCCGGCTACCAGGCCACCTTCGAGGGCTTCGCCCGGCGCGGCATCGGCCGGGCCGAGACGGCGCGGCTGCTGGGGCGCGGGGTGGAGCTGGCCCGTGCCGCGGGGGAGGGGGCCGCCGAGCAGGTGTGGGTCGCCGGGTCCGTCGGCCCGTACGGAGCGATGCTCGCGGACGGCAGCGAGTACCGCGGCCGGTACGGGCTGACCGTGGCCGAGCTCGAGCGGTTCCACCGGCCCCGCGTCGAGGCGCTCGCGGCGGCGGCGCCCGACGTGCTGGCCCTGGAGACGGTGCCCGACACCGACGAGGCCGAGGCGTTGCTGCGGGCCGTCGAGGGATGCGGCGTGCCGGTCTGGCTCTCCTACACGATCGCCGGGGAGCGGACCCGCGCCGGACAGGGGCTCGCGGAGGCGTTCGCGCTCGCGGCCGGCAACGACCAGGTGGTCGCGGTCGGGATCAACTGCTGCGAGCCGGGGGACGCGGGCCGCGCCGTGGAGATCGCCGCCACGGCGACGGGCAAGCCGGTGGTCGTCTACCCCAACAGCGGCGAGGAGTGGGACGCCCGGGCCCGGGCCTGGCGCGGGAGCGGCTCCTTCGATCCCGGGCGGATGCGAGGCTGGCCCGCGGCCGGGGCCCGGCTGCTCGGCGGCTGCTGCCGGGTCGGCCCCGACCGGATCGCCGCACTGGCCGACGCGCTGGGGCGGCAGGGCGGAACACCGGCCCGGGGCTGAGGAAAATGCCTGGTCGGAGAGGGGCGGGCGGACCATACTCGGACATGTGTTCCTGACGATCAGTACGACCGGCACCCCCGAACGTCCCGCGACCGATCTGGGCTTTCTGCTGCACAAGCATCCCGACAACGCGCAGACGTTCTCGACCTCGCACGGCCGCGCGCACGTCCTCTACCCCGAGGCGAGCGCGGAGCGGTGCACGGCCGCGCTCCTCCTCGAGGTGGACCCCATCGGTCTGGTGCGGCGCGGCAAGGGCAAGGGCCGGGGCGGCGCCCCCGATTCAGCGCTCGCGCAGTATGTGAACGACCGGCCCTACGCCGCGTCCTCGCTGCTCGCCGTCGCGCTCGCCACGGTCTTCAAGAGCGCCCTGCACGGTGCCTGCAAGGCGATGCCCGAGCGGGCCGCCGAGCCGCTGCCGCTGCGTGTCGAGGTACCGGCGCTGCCGGCGCGCGGCGGGGCCGAACTGGTCCGCAAGCTGTTCGGGCCCCTCGGCTGGGACACCGTCGACGCCGAGCCGGTGGTGCTGGACACCGCGTTCCCCGAGTGGGGCGACTCCCGCTATGTGCGGCTCGTCCTCGAAGGGGAACTGCGGCTCGCCGACGCCCTCAACCAGCTCTACGTCCTGCTGCCGGTCCTCGACGACGCCAAGCACTACTGGGTCTCGCCCGACGAGGTCGACAAGCTGCTGCGCGCCGGTGACGGCTGGCTCGCCGACCACCCCGAGCAGAAGCTGATCACCAGCCGCTATCTGTCCCGCCGCTGGGGGCTGACCCGTGAGGCGATGGAGCGCCTGGAGCTGGTGCGCCTGGCCGAGAGCGACGGGCTGGACGTCGACGACCTCGACAACGCGGTCGACGAGACCACGGACACCGAGGAGAAGCCCGTCCCGCTCGCCGAGCAGCGCCGGGAGGCGATCCTCGCCGCGCTGCGCGCCGCCGACGCCACTCGTGTGCTCGATCTCGGCTGCGGTCAGGGCCAGTTGGTGCAGGCGCTGCTCAAGGACGTGCGCTTCACCGACATCGTCGGTGTCGACGTGTCCGTGCGTGCCCTGACCGTCGCCGGGCGCCGGCTGCGGCTGGACCGGCTCGGAGAGCGGCAGGCGGGCCGGGTGAAGCTGATCCAGGGCTCGCTCGCGTACACCGACAAGCGTCTGACCGGCTACGACGCGGCCGTCCTGAGCGAGGTCATCGAGCACCTCGACCTGCCGCGGCTGCCCGCCCTCGAGTACGCGGTGTTCGGCTCCGCCCGTCCCCGCACGGTCCTCGTGACCACGCCGAACGTCGAGTACAACGTCCGGTGGGAGACGCTCCCGGCCGGGCACGTCCGGCACGGCGACCACCGCTTCGAGTGGACCCGCGAGGAGTTCCGCGACTGGGCGGCGCGCGTCGCCGGACAGTACGGGTACGAGGTCGCCTTCACCCCGGTCGGCCCGGACGACCCCGAGGTCGGCCCGCCCACCCAGATGGCCGTCTTCACCCACACCAGCACCCCGACCCCGAAGGAGGACACGGCATGACCGACACCACCCGCACGCTGCCCGTCACCGATCTGTCCCTCGTGGTCCTGATCGGTGCGAGCGGCTCCGGCAAGTCCACCTTCGCCCGCCGCCACTTCAAGCCCACCGAGGTCATCTCCTCCGACTTCTGCCGCGGCCTGGTCGCCGACGACGAGAACGACCAGAGCGCCAGCAAGGACGCCTTCGACGTCCTGCACTACATCGCGGGCAAGCGACTGGAGGCGGGACGGCTGACCGTCGTCGATGCCACCAACGTCCAGCAGGAGGCGCGGCGCCAGCTGGTGCAGCTGGCCCGGCAGCACGACGTGCTGCCCATCGCGATCGTCCTCGACATGCCCGAGGAGGTCTGCCAGGCCCGCAACGCGGTGCGCCCCGACCGGGCGGACATGCCCCGCCATGTCGTCCAGCGCCACCGCCGCGAGCTGCGCCGCTCGCTGCGCGGGCTGGAGCGCGAGGGCTTCCGCAAGGTGCACGTCCTGCGCAGCGTCGAGGAGGTGGAGGCGGCCGAGGTCGTCCTGGAGAAGCGGTTCAACGACCTGCGTCACCTCACCGGCCCCTTCGACATCATCGGCGACATCCACGGCTGCCGTTCCGAGCTGGAGACCCTGCTCGCGAGGCTCGGGTACGTCGACGGCCACCACCCCGAGGGGCGTACGGCGGTCTTCGTCGGCGACCTCGTCGACCGAGGACCGGACAGCCCGGGCGTGCTCCGCCGCGTGATGTCCATGGTCGCGTCCGGCGACGCCCTCTGCGTGCCCGGAAACCACGAGAACAAGCTCGGGCGGTGGCTCAAGGGCCGCAAGGTCCAGGAGACGCACGGCCTCGCCGAGACCATCGAGCAGCTGGGCCGCGAGACCGAGGAGTTCCGCGCCGAGGTCGGCGCGTTCATCGACGGGCTCGTCAGCCACTACGTCCTCGACGAGGGCAAGCTCGTGGTCTGCCACGCCGGTCTCCCGGAGAAGTACCACGGCCGGACCTCCGGCCGGGTGCGTTCGCACGCGCTGTACGGGGACACCACGGGGGAGACCGACGAGTTCGGGCTCCCGGTGCGCTACCCGTGGGCGGAGGAGTACCGCGGCCGGGCCACCGTCGTCTACGGCCACACGCCCGTCCCGAACACCTCGTGGATCAACAACACCATCTGCCTGGACACCGGTGCGGTCTTCGGCGGCAGGATGACCGCGCTGCGCTGGCCGGAGCGCGAACTGGTCGACGTGCCGGCGGAGAAGGTCTGGTACGAGCCGGCCCGGCCGCTCGCGACCGGGGCACCCGGTGGCCACGAGGGACGGCCGCTCGACCTCGCCGATGTCCACGGACGCAGGATCGTGGAGACCCGGCAGATGGGCAACGTCTCCGTGCGCGAGGAGAACGCGGCGGCGGCCCTGGAGGTCATGAGCCGGTTCGCGGTCGACCCGCGGCTGCTCGCCTACCTGCCGCCGACGATGGCCCCGACGGCGACCGCGAAGGAGGATGCCCGCGGCGGATCCGCCGATGAGCACTTCCTGGAACACCCGGCCGAGGCCTTCGCGCAGTACAGGGCGGACGGGGTCGAGCGCGTCGTGTGCGAGGAGAAGCACATGGGGTCGCGAGCCGTCGCCCTGGTCTGCCGGACCGAGGAGGTGGCGAGCGAGCGGTTCGGGGTCACCGGGGTGAGCGGCGCGCTGCACACCCGGACCGGACGTCCGTTCTTCGATGATCCGTCCGTCACCGAGCAGGTCCTGGAGCGGCTGCGGGCGGCGATCGGCGCCGCCGGACTGTGGGACGAGCTGGACACGGACTGGCTGCTGTTCGACGGCGAGCTGATGCCGTGGTCGCTGAAGTCGGCCGGGCTGCTGCGCTCGCAGTACGCGGCGGTCGGCGCGGCCTCCCGGGCCGTCTTCCCCGGCGCGCTCGGCGCACTGGAGCAGGCGGCGGCGCGGGGCGTGAACGGGCTCGACGCGCTCCTCGCCAAGCAGCGCGAACGGGCGGCGGACGCCGAGGCGTTCACGGAGGCGTACCGCCGGTACTGCTGGCCGACGCAGGGGCTCGAAGGTGTGCGCTTCGCGCCGTTCCAGATCCTGGCCGCGCGGGGCCGCTCGCTGGCGGCCGTGCCGCACGACGAGCAGCTCGGATGGCTCGACCGGCTGGTGGAGCACGATCCGACGGGGCTCCTCCAGGTCACGCGCCGGCTGACCGTCGACACGGGCGACGAGGCATCGGTGCGGGCCGGTGTCGACTGGTGGCTGGAGATGACGGCGGCCGGCGGCGAGGGCATGGTCGTCAAGCCGCTCGGGGCGCTCGTGCGCGGCGCGGACGGCCGGCTCGTCCAGCCGGGCATCAAGGTCCGTGGCCGGGAGTACCTGCGGATCATCTACGGCCCCGAGTACACCCGCCCGGAGAACCTGGAGCGCCTGCGCAACCGCTTCCTCGGCCACAAGCGTTCACTCGCGCTGCGGGAGTACGCGCTCGGCCTGGAGGCGCTGGACCGACTCGCGGAGGGCGAGCCGCTCTGGCGCGTGCACGAGGCGGTCTTCGCGGTGCTCGCACTGGAGTCCGAGCCGGTGGACCCGCGTCTGTGACACGTCCGTGACACGCTCCCCACGGGGGGCGCAGGGGAATGGATAGTTGCGCTCCCCTGCGCCCCCCGTGCCCGTTGACGGGCTTCTTCGCCAGCCCCTAGCGTTCTTCACCCCACGACGTGACGCAACGTCAACAGAGTGACTGCGCACGCCACATGAGGTGGGAACCAACACACAGAGGCGAGCGCGGGCACGGCCCCACGTGGCTTCCACGGCTTCGCGGGCGGGGGTGGGTGGCAGTGAGTCTTTTCGGCCAGGACCGCTTCCTCCACGCCCTGCCCGACCGGGACCGCAGGACGCTCCTCGCCGAGGGGAGCCGGCGCGTCTACGAGCCCGGCGAGGTGATGATCCGGGAGCGCGACACCACCGCGTACGTCCTCGCCCTCATGTCCGGCTGGTCCGTCGTCTCGGTCGAGACCGAGCGCGGCGCCCGCCTCATACTCGCCCTGCGCGGCGCGGGAGAGGTCGTCGGTGACCTCGCCGCGGTGGACCGCCGACCGCGCAGCGCCACCGTCACCGCCCTCGGCCGCGTCGAGGCCGTCGCCATCGCCGGCGACCGCTTCCGCCGCTTCCTCGCCGCCCATCCGCACGCCACCTCGCTGATCCTGCGGCAGCTCTCCGCCCGGCTGCGCAGCGCCGACGTCGAGCGCCGCTCCCTCGCCTCCGAGACCGTGCTCCAGCGGCTGGCCGCACGTCTGGTCGAGCTCGCCGAGCGGGCCGGCCGGCGGGCGGACGCCGGCACCGTGCTCGAACTTCCGCTTCCCCAGCACGACCTGGCGGCGGCCATAGGCGCCACCCGGGAGGCGGTGGCCAAGGCCCTCCGGCTGCTGCGGGAACAGGACGTCGTCCGCACGGCGAACCGCCGTGTGGTCGTCATCGACATGCCCGTCCTGGTCCTGCTGGCCCAGGGCGGATCACCCCACACGAAATCGGCGGAGAAACCTCCGCCGGGTGTGTAAACGGCTACATCGCCGGCCGCCGCGTGCGGCCAGGCTTGACCCGTCACCACGGCAACACGGCACACAGGGAGTCCGAGTGAGCAGTGCGGGAGCGAGCGCGGGAGCGAGTGCGGGAGCGATCCATCGCCTCGTCGTCTTCGGCGACGCGGTCGGATCGGGCACCTGGGGCATGGACACGAAACGACGGATGCGTGCCGCCATGTACGAGGCGTTCGGCGAGGCGTACGCCGCCATCGGCGTCGAGCCGGGCACGGTCCACCAGGAGGACCGCGGCGACGGCATCCTCGGTGCGCTGCGCCCGGAGGTTCCGCCGTCGTTCATGGTCGGACGGTGGATCGACACCCTGTACGAGAGCCTGCGCGAGCACAACGCGGGCCGCCAGGAGCGGCTGCGGATGCGGGTCGGCATGAACGCGGGGCTCGTTCTGGACGACGGGCACGGTCTCGTCGGCCGCGCGGTCGACCTGGCATGCCGGCTCTGCGACAGCCCCACGGCCAAACAGATCATGACCGCCGCGCCCGATGCCGATCTGCTCGTCGTCGTCTCCGACTGGCTCCACGACAACGTGGTCGTCGAGGGTGGCCGCTACGTGGAGCCGGGGCACTACCGGCAGGCCCGGGTGCGCTCCAAGGAAACCGACGAGACCGCCTGGTTCAACATCCCCCGCAGAACGGCGCCGCCGATGCCGCCGTTCGAAAGGCGGGACGGCGGGGACGGCCGTGGTGACCCAGAGACCGGCGGTGGGCCGACGCGGGGGGACGGCCCACCGCCCACCGACCCCACACGGGGCGACAGTTACCAGGCCGGTCGTGACCTCGTGGTGATCAAGGACAACACCATTCACGGCGGTATCACCGGCATCCGGCACGGGGAGGGCGCATGAGCGACGACGACGGCGCCCCGGCCCAGGACGAGCCCAGGGACGACGGCCGCTCCGGCGGCGAATCCTCCGGCGCCGACCGAGCAGGCGGCGACCGGGCAGGCGGGGACCGGGCAGGCGGGGACCGGGCCGGTGCCGACCGGGCGGGCGGCGACCGGGCCGGTACCGACCGGGCCGACGGCGCGGGTGAACAGCAGCCCGAGGCCAACCCCTTCGACCGGGCCGGCCGCAGTCCCGTCGACGGCGTGGGCGGCACCGGCGGCGCCGGCACCGCACGCGCCGCCCTGCGCACCCTCGCACCCCGCCCCTCGGGCCGCACGTACGACTTCGGCCGCGACGGCCAGATCTACGAGGGCAACCAGTTCATCACCCAGTACTGGTCGAGCCCGGGCACACGCTCGGACATCGTGCAGGGCCGGGTGCCCGAGGAGAGCCTCCAGCACCTGGACGACATCTACTGCGAGGTTCCCGGCTACGTACGGATGAAGGAACTCCTGCGGGAGAACCGCCTCCTGGTCCTGTGCGGCGAGACCGGCAGCGGCCGCAAGGCCACCGCCCTGGCCCTCCTCTCCGAACTCACCGACCACAAGGTCGCCCGCCTCGACCCCCGCCACCGCGTGGACGAGATCGAGACCGACGTACTGGAGCGGACCTGCGGCCACCTCCTGGAGCTGCCGTCCGACGACGCCCGCCTCGACCACGAACCGCAGCGCGGCACGGACGAGTCCCGTGACCGGAGCCGCCGCTCCCGCATCCGCCTCTCCGAACTGCACCTCGACCGGTTCAGCCGGCAGCTGCGCGACCAGGACGCGTACGGCGTCGTCCTCGTCGAGAGCGGCGACCTCGCCGACCGGCTGATGCGCGGACGGTACGGGATGTACTGCCCGCCACCGCCCTCCGACGAGGTCCTCCACCGCCATCTGCGGCAACTGCTGCGCGGCGAACCCTCGGGAGCCCTGGACTCCGCGCGTGAGCTCGCCCGGCGGCCCGAGGTGACCAAGGCCCTGGGCCTCGACGCGCTGCGTCCGCGCGAGGCCGCCCGGCTCGCCGACCACCTGGCCCGGCGTCAGAAGGAGGAGCTCACCGACGAGGAGCTCCTGGAGGACTGCTCGGCGTTCGTACGGGCGCAGGCACGTGCCTGGTTCGCCGGCGCGGACCGCCCCGGCACCCTGCCCGAGGCGCAGCCGGCCCTCAACGCCACCGCGTTCCGTATCGCCGTCGCCGTCTTCAACGGCTCGGCGTACAGCATCGCCGCCGAGGCCGCCGAACTCCTCTCCTGGGAGCTCAGCTCCACCCTCGACCCCGAACACCCTTCGGGACGACGGCTGTTCGGCACCCACGCCGACAGCCGCCCGGTGCTCGCCCGCTCCGTCCTGGAGGACGGCGAGCTCGACCTCGGGCCCGCCAAGGTGCCCGTGCGGGCGATCCGCTTCCAGGGCGACGCGCTGGCCACCGCCGTCCTCGGCGAGATCTGGCACGGCTACCACAACGTGCGCGGCCCGGTCTCCCGCTGGCTCCGCTCGCTCTGCGACGACCCGCGCCCGGAGGTGTGGGTGCGCGCCTCCATCGCCGCCGGGGTGCTCTGCTCCTGGGACTGGATCCACGGGTTCGGCGAGCTGATCGCCCCGCTGGCGGTCACGGACGGCGCCGTACCGCGGATGGCGGCCGCCACGGCGCTCGCCGAGGCGGCGCGCGACCCCCGTGTGCGGCCCGCCGTCGTCGCCGTCCTGAAGGAGTGGGCCGGCGACGACGACCTGCGCGACGTGGTCCTGCTCGCCCACGGCTACGTGCTGGCGGCGGGCACCGTGAGCGGTTCGCTCGACGGGCTGGCCCGGGTCGTGCGCGAGCGCGAGGCGACCGACGTGGACGTCATCTCCGCCGCCGCATTCAGCGTCGCCAGGCTCCTCGCCTCGGGCGAGCCCGAGACGGTGACCCGGCGGATGACCGAGTGGCTCAAGGACGGACGGCACAATCTCGCCAACCTGGTCCTCGTCACCATGGTCGACACCCTGACGTTCCGTACCACCCACCTGTGGGGGCTGCGCGACGTGGGCGAGCTCGAACCGCACGCCGCCAGGCCGCTGCTCGTCGCCCTGCTCGCCACCCGTCCCGAACTCACGCCGGAACTGGGCGCCCTGCTGCGCCACACGCTCAACACCGCCCGCGCCGGCGAGGTGGCCCTCGACGGTCTGGGCAGCCTGCTGCGCCGTGCGGCCAAGGACGAGGAGGCGCTCGGTCACGTCTGCCGGCTCCTGCCGCTGCTCGGTGTCAGCCGCCGGGACCGGGACCGGCTGCGGGGGCTGCTGAAGGAGCTGGTCGGCGACCGGGACCGGCCCATGGACAAACGCGCGGCGGGCCGGATGTGGGACGCCGTCGCGGAAGGAGCGACGCGATGAACGACCCGCGGAACCAGGGCGACCCGTCCGACGAGCGCCGGGGCCAGGAGCAGGGACGACAGGAGCAGGACCCGCGCGGCAACGGAGCCAGAGGCCCGCTGCTCCGCGAGCGCAAGCCCCCGTACAAGCGTGACAGCGGCCAGATCGCCGCCGTCCTCCTCTACCGCAACGGCGGCCACCGGGTCATGTGGCCCGACCGCAACGAGGACACCGACAAGCCCCTGATGGGCTTTCCGTACACCGTCTTCGAGGTCCAGCTCGGACGGAACGTCACCGAGTTCGAACTCACCCTGCCGGCCTCCGGCGACGGGGTCTTCTTCAAGGCCGCCGCCCGGATCCAGTGGGAGGTCGCGGACCCGCATCTCGTCGTCACCCAACAGGTCTGGGACGTCGCCGAGTTGCTGCGCGACGATCTCCTGGACGGGCTGCGCGCGGTGTCCCGCAGGTTCCGGCTCACCGACGCGCAGCGCGCCGACGAGGCCGTACGGGACGAGTTGAGTTCCGGGCGGTTCAGCCTCGGCGCGGACCTCGGGCTGCGGACCCGTGTGCTCGTCTTCATCGACCTGGACGACGCCATCAAGGAGGCGATCGGCAAGCGCGACATGGTCTCCGTGGCCATGCAGGTCGACGAGCGCGAGATGGAGCAGCAGCGCCTCAAGGACATGGCCGAACGGCGGCTGGTCGCCGAGCGGGCCCGCGATCTCGAAGAGCTCTTCCGGCGCGGCGACCTCGCGCAGATCGCCCACCACATGGCGATGAACCCCGACAAGCAGTGGGACATCAGGCGCGAACTCCAGCACGAGAAGCGGGAGGGTCAGGCCGACTTCCTCGCGGTGTTCAACCGGCTCCTCGACACCGGGGTCCTGGAGCGGCACGACATCGGCGAACCGATGTACCAGGTACTGGAGTTCCTGCGGGAGAGCACCGGCTCCGTACTCGGCGGAGTCGCCGGGCACGTCCTCAACCCGCCCGCTTCCGGGCGGGGGCGGGCCGCCCTGGACCGGGGGCACCCCGAACCGGTCCAGCCGCCGTGGGACGCCGACCCCGACGGGGACGCCGACGCCGGTGCGGACGAGGGCGCCTGGGGCGAGCGCCGCGAAGCGGGCCGGGCGCGGGTCGACGACCGGGCCGAGGGGGACCGGCCGGTGTACGAGCCGACCCGCGTCCAGTCCTCCTCCGAGCGGGACCGCGACGGCAACCGAGGTCGGTCGTCCGGCTCCCGGCACAGCTCCGACTTCGACGACTGGGACGCCGAATGACCACGCCCGCGCCGGCCCCCGTGCCGAGCCCGGCGCCGTCCGACCCCGTACCCCCGACGCCCTCGCCCGCCCCCGACCCCGAAGACCTCCGCTTCATGGCCGACCGGCTGCTCGTCACCGTCCGCGAGGACATCGGCCGGGCCGACACCAAGGCGGCGATCCTGCTCTCCGGCGCCCTCGCCTTCCTGGCGGTGGTCTTCTCCCGGGACCGCGGCCCGCTGCCCACCTCCGGCGCGGGTCTCGCCCTGATCGTCGTGGCCGGGACGCTGTGGACGGCCGGGGTCCTGATGCTCGTCTCGGTGGTCCTGCCGCGCACCCGCACAGGGGCCGACCGCACCCTCCTGCGGGACCTGACGGCGGGGACGCCCGCGGACGCGCTGCGCGACCGGCTCACGGCGTCCGGTGACGACGCCACCGGCTGGCTCCTCGAACAGGCGAGCGTGCACGGTGTCGTGCTCGCCGCGAAATACCGGTGGCTGCGCCTGGGCGTCTGCTCCCTCGTGCTCGGCGCCCTGCCGGCCCTCTTCAGCGAACTGTGGTGAGAGACAATGCAGTGGAGAAACACCGGGGGCGTCCTGCTCCTCGCCGGGGCGCTGCTCGCGCTCTCCGGCCCGACGGGCCCGACCGGAGCCGACGCGGCGACCCCACGAACCCCCGCCGCCACGAACGCCCCTCCGAAGGACGACGGTCCGGACCCGATCGACTTCGCCGTCGTCGTCGACCAGTCCGCGAGCCTCGCCGACAAGGACCTGGCCCTCGAGACCGAGGCCGCCGCCCTGCTCAGCCAGGGTGAGATATCCGAGCGCTCACGGGCCACCGTCATCGGCTTCGGCAGCTCCGAGAAGGCCGGCCAGTCCCCCGTACGGGAGGTCTGCCCGCTCACCGTCGCCGACGCGGCAGGCCGCCAGCGGCTCAGCGACTGCGTCCCGCGGCTGACCCGGCGCGACGCGGCGAGCATGGGCCCCGGCACCGACTTCCCCGCCGCGATCCGCCAGGCCGTCTCCCGGCTCACCGAGGACGGCCGCAAGGACACGCCCAAGGTCGTCTTCCTGCTCACCGACGGCAAGCTCGACGTGAGCGACAGCCCGGAGTACGGCACCGACAAGGCCAACCGGCAGGCGAACGGCGAGAAGCGGCTCGCCGAGGAACTCGCCCGCGCCCGGGCCGCGTCCATCCAGATCTGGCCGCTCGGCTTCGGCGGCGAGATCGACCGCGCCACGCTCACCGCCATGGCCGAGGGAGGCCACCGCGGAAGCTGCGCCGACCTGCCCGAGGCCACCCCCAAGATGCGGGTGGTCGACACCGCGGCGGAGATCGACAAGGCGCTCCAGGAGACCTTCGCGGCAGCCCGCTGCGCACGCATCGCGCACGGCACCGTCGGCAAGCCGCCCGCCGACCTGTCCGTCACCATCCCGCCCATCGCCACCGACGGCTCGCTCACGGTCGGCAAGCACGACCCCAAGGTACGGGTGACCTACTACGACCCGAGCGGGCGCAAGGTGCCCACCCAGGGAGAGTTCGACGGTTCCACCTTCGAGGTCAGCGGACAGGACGGCCCGGTCGAGGCGCTGCGCGTCAAGAACCCGATGCCCGGCCGCTGGCGCGTCCACATCGAGGCCCCGGAGGGCCACCGGGACCGCGAGGTCGCCGTCCGGGCGATCTGGCAGGGCCGGCTGCGCTCCGAGGTCACCCTCGACCCCGCCTCGCCGCGCGCCGGCCAGGAGGCCGTCGTGGAGGTACGGATGCAGACGCGGCGCGGGGTCGTCATCACCGACCCCAAGCTGCTGGAGGGCGTCACGGTCTCCGCCGTACTGACCGGCACGGGCTTCGCGCCGGTCACCGTCCGCCTCACCGACGACGGTCGCGCACCCGACCGCAGGGCCGGCGACGTCCGGTTCTCGGGCCGCATCACCGTCCCCGCCACCGCCACCGGCGACCTGACACTCGTCACCGACATGGCGGCGCCCGGAGTCACCTCCGACCGCCGCCCGCTCAACACCACACGGTCGGAGGGCACCCCCGCGGTCACCGCCGGGCTCGCCGTCGACCGGGTGAGCGTCCACCCCGGAGACACCGTGCGGGGCACCCTCGACATCACCAACAACGACAGCGGCCCGCACACCCTGCGCCTCGCCCTGAAGGACCAGGCGGCCGGCACCGACCTGAAGGTGTCCCCGGCCACGGTCACCGCCGAAGCGGGCCGAAAGACCCGGTTCGACTTCACCGTCACCGTGGGGAAGGGCACCCCCGTCGGCGAACTCGGCGGCCTGGTCGAAGTCCTGGACACCGGTGCCGCCGGGCAGGCGCTCGACACCGCCTTCCTCGACGTACGCGTCGAGGCGCCCCCCACCTGGTGGGACACGTGGCGGTGGGCGGTGATCGGCGGGGCGGCGGCCGTCCTGCTCGCCGGCGCCGTCGTGGGCATCCGGCTGGCCGCCCGCAGCCGTCGCAAGGACCTGACCGGAGTCCGGCTCGAACTCCTCCGCGACGGACAGTCCCTCAGCACGCTCACCGTCCGCAACGGCCGGAGCGGCGGCGGCGAGTACCTCTTCACGGTCGAGGAGGCGAGGGGCGCGGCTCCCGCGCTGCGCCGCGCCCGCGGCGCGTCCTCGGCCCACCGGTTGCGCCGCACGGGCGCCGGTGAACTGCTGCTGCGCCCGAACGGAGGGCGGGAGTTCTCCGTACGCCCCGGAGTACCGGCCGGGCTCGACGACTTCGAGCTCATCGTCGGGGACGGCCGCCGCACCGGCCGTGGCGGACAGACGGGATCCGGCGGCTCGGGCGGCGGCGGCAGATCGACGCGCACGGACCGCACACCCGGTACCGGCGGCTGGCGCGCCCGCGTCCCCCGCCGCCGCACGTCCGCCTCCGGCGACCGTGACACCGGCCGGGACCGGAGCCGTACGCCCGACACCGACGAGGGCCGCCGGGAGCAGCCCACGACCACCAGCACATGGGACCCGAATTTCTGACCGGACCACGCAGCACAGGGTCCCAAGGGGAGACACGACATGAAGATCTACCAGCCCATGCTCTTCGTCGGCCTCGGCGGCACCGGCGCACGCATCGGCAGCGAACTCGAGCGGAGCCTGCGCAGAGAGCTGTGCGGCCCCGACGGCACCGACCTCGTCGACGGGGGGAAGCGGCTCCCCTTCCAGCTGCCCGAATGCCTCCAGTTCGTGTACGCGGACTTCAGCGAGGGCGACCTGCGGCAGCAGCCGCAGTTCCGGGCCAGGGGAGCGGAGAGCCAGGCCTACGCCCGTACGTCCAGGGTGATCCGCGACCTGCTGCCGGCCGAGTTCGACTCCTCGCCCGAGGTGACCCGCATGTTGCGGATCGCCCTCCACGAGGAGACCCGGTCCTGGCTGCCGCCGCAGGCCCGCCAGCCCCGGGTCGCCCCCCTGCACGACGGCGCGGGCCAGCTCCCGACCGTGGGCCGCGCCGCGCTGTTCGCGACGATGCGCTCCGGCCTCGAACCGGTCCTGCGCCAGCTGCGCGAGGCGATCAGCGCCATCGGCACCGCGGCCGGGGACCTCCAGCGGGTCGGTGGCGGCCGGATCCGGGGCTGCGACGTCTTCGTCGCCTTCTCGGTGGCCGGCGGCACCGGAGCCGGCATCTTCTACGACTTCCTCCACCTCATCGGGCACGAGTTCCGCCACGCCAAGGTGCGCGGAGTGAAGATCTATCCGCTGGTCGTCATGCCCTCCGCGTTCCCGCCCGAGGCGGGCGGCGGCCGGGAGGCCGAACTCAACGCGGCCCGCGCCCTGGTGGACCTCTCCCGGCTCGTCGACGACCAGAACGTGCCGAACGCCCTCGACGAGGTCGGCGACATCGGACAGCGCAGCCGGATCAGCGTGCACTACCCGGGGGAGGGCGTCGTCGCGCTGCGGCCCTCGACCGTGCAGACCGCCTTCCTCTTCTCCAAGCCCTCGGTGATCCGGCCCGAGGACCTGCGCCGCTCCATCACCGCCATGGTGATGTCCCTCATCGGCACCGAACTCGGCGAGGACACCGGATCGGGCAACCACGGCAGCGACGACGACTACCAGTCCTTCGCCGCCAGCTTCGTCAACAAGAGCGTGGAGCGGTCCACCCCCGCCCGTACCGGCATCGGCTATCGCGGCATGTCCAGCAGCCTCGCCGCCTCCCTCACCGTGCCGGTCGACGACCTCGCCGAGATCGTCGCCGCCCGCCTCCTCGCCCAGGCCGTCCGCGGCATGACCGAGAAGGCCCGCCGGCCCTCCACCGAGTCCCCCGAACTCGTACGGGATCTCTTCAACCGCTCCGGCATCGGCCGGCTGTGGACCCGCGAGGCCCCGGACGTGCCCGATCCCGAGGAACTCCCGCGCGGCAACCGGGCGATCACCAAGGCGCTGCGTGACCGGCTCGGCGACATGGAGGACTCGCTCGCCCGCCTGGAGGGCCAGCTCGACCGTGAAGTCCCGCGCCTCACCGAGGAGTTCAAACCGAGCACCGGAGCCCGTGAACTGCTCGACAAGATCGGGCCCTTCCAGCTGGAGGCCGTCCTGAACGGGCTGCCCGGCCACCCCGACCGGGTCGCCAGGGAAGGGTTCACCGGAATGCTCGACAACCGGCGCAACATCCCCGAACGGCCCGCGCACGTCCAGACCGCGTCCCCCGTGATCCCGCACATCAGGCGCAGCGCCGCCGGCCTCGTACCGGCGCGGTGGACCGACCCCGACGTACAGGACGTGCTGGCCGAACAGCAGGACTGGTACCAGTGGCGGGCGCGGAAGCTGTGGCACAGCGGCTGGGAGGCGGGCGAGCCGCAGTGGCGCGACGCGCTGCACCGGATCGTCCACGACCTCGGCGAGCTGACGAAGGCGCTCCGTGCCCATGAGCAGGACGAGGGACGGCTCTTCGCCGACCGCAGGCGCGAGCTCTACCGCGACGACCGCACCGGCATCACCTATCTGCTGCCCCCGCAGAACAGCCTGCGCGCCTTCTACGACGACGTCCTGGACCGGCTGGCGCAGAGCGAGCGGCTGCCGGAGAACGTCGACGCGGCCACCCTGCTGGGCCGGCTGGTCCGGCCCGAGGACTGGCGCTCGGCCCTGGACGCCGTCCGCCACTCGCCGGGCGCCCCGGTCAAGGTGATCAAGCAGGTCGTCGAGCAGCGCGTCAAGCGGCTCTTCGGCGAGGCGAACGAGGACCGTTACACCCGCCCGCT
Source organism: Streptomyces sp. NPDC056222 (assembly GCF_042264065.1). NCBI lineage: Bacteria > Bacillati > Actinomycetota > Actinomycetes > Kitasatosporales > Streptomycetaceae > Streptomyces > Streptomyces sp. NPDC056222. The sequence goes on from NZ_JBHJTL010000007.1 coordinate 63,546, forward strand.
GCTGCCCTCGATGGAGCTGCTGCTGCGGGCCGCGTCCGGGGACGAGGCCGCCGAGTCGAAGATCGACGTCCGCTGGCTGGAGCAGTTCCGCTCCGGTATCGCCGGGCTGCTCCCGCTGGGCTTCAGCCCGGACGGCAGCGGGCCGCTGAAGATCCTCATCGTGCATCCGGCGAGCGAGTCCGACGCACGCGCGGCCGAGTACCTCGGCGCGGAGCTGAACCTGCCGGCCGGGGCGACGCAGGAGTACCGGGCCGTGGACACCGACTCCCTCACCGTGGTCCTGTTCCGCAGCGGGATGAACCTCACCGACATCTCCGAGGTCCGCGGCGTCCTCAAACTCTGGGCCGACGCACGGGACTCGGCGGGCGAGGACGACTTCCTGCACTGGCGGCAGCGGCTCGGCTACCAGGACGACTGGCTGGTCTCCACCGAGGAGGACCGGCAGCGGATCCTGCACCGGCTGCTGAACGCGATGTGGAACGGACACATCATGATCGAGGGTCCCGCGGAGTCGCCGGAACTGGTCCGGATCCGGCTGCAGGAGGGCGAGTCGGCGACCATGTCACTGCGCCTTGAGGGCTTCGACGGGGCGCTCTCCAGCTGGGCGGGGCTGCTGCGCGCCTACGAACGCTGGGCGCTGCTCGACGAGGGCCGGATCATCGAAGAGTTCTGCGAGCGGCTGATGCGCGCTCTGCCGAAGGGCCTCGCGACCACACCGGCGGGCCCCTCGCCGCTCTTCGTCCACTTCGTCGAGAAGGTCGCGCCGCGCCAGCTCGTCCTGATCGAGGAGCTGGCCGCCGAGTACGGCGAGGAGTACACGCAGTGGCTCGCGCCGCTGCGCCACTTCTGGGAGGTGACCTTCCCCGGCGCCCTGGACATGCGCTTCTCCGGGGCGGGCCTGGCCACCCGCCCCAACCTGCGCGCCCTCTTCGAACGCCACGCCCCGAACGGCCCGGCCGCGCAGCCCCCGCGCGTGCCCGAGCCGCGCGCCGGGTACGAGCGCGAGCCGCGTTCGTCGTACGAGTCCGGGCCGCGCGCCGGGTACGAGTCCGAGGCGCGTTCGTCGTACGAGTCCGGGCCGCGGGCCGGGTACGAGTCCGAGCGCGCGCCGCGGTCGTCGTACGAGTCCGGGCCGCGGTCGTCGTACGAGTCCGAGCCCCGCTCGTCCTACGAGCCCGGGCCTGTGCGCGAGCCCAGGCCCACGGCGCGGCCGGCCTCCGACCCCGTCGACGCGCCCGAGAACGCCCGCTACCCCTGGGACCTGGACGGTGAGGAGGAGTGAGCCCCCGCGCGACCCCGGATCATCCGGTGCCCGGTCATGCCGTGTGCCTCGACCTGAGGGCCGGGGTGCACGACCCCGACGGCGCGGTGCGCGCCGCCCTGGACGCCCCGCAGCCCCGCGGCGAACGGCGCTTCCTCGTCCTCGACGACGCCGACCGGCTCGTCGCCCATCAACTCCTGCACGAGCGCCTGTCGTCCTACGGCCCCGCACGGGTCGTCTGTCTGGCCGTCGGCGCCCCCGGGCAGCGGATCCTGAGCCGCTCGCTGACGCTGCGGCCGCCGGGCGCGGGAGTTCTGTGGCTGCTCGACGACTCCGACGACGCCGCGCTGCGCCCGCTCGTCGACGTGCTGGCCACCCCCGAGGTGTTCGACGCCGTGCTCCGCGCGCTCGGGGACGTCGTGCGCGGCGTGGCCGTCCCCTCCGCGCGCGTCCTGGAGCACGACCTCACCGACGAGGCCCGTGCGCGTTCCTGGCGGCAGGCCGTCGAGGGCCTGGCCGGACCCGACGTCCCGGCCCTCGCGCCCACAGACGCCGTCCCCGCCGAACTCGCCGTGCTCCTGGACGAGTCCGTGCCGCGCTCCCTCTCCGGTCACGACTGGATTCCCGCCCAGGGACGGGCCGGAATCCTGCTGCGTACCTCTGAGGAGGCCCTGGACGACGCCGTCGAGGGATACACCTGGGTGCGGGGCCCGGCCGGACTGCTCAGCGGATCCGGCCGGAGGCCCGACCTGCCCGGTGACATCGAGCGGGTGGCGGGCGCCCTCGCCCGCCTCCGTACCGCTGTCGCCGAAGCGTTCGCCGCGGCGGGCGGCACACGGCTGACGGCCGAGCACCGAGGGCAGCTGCACGACCGGGGCATCGAACTGCCCGAGATGCCACGGGAGATCTCGCGTGCGGGGATCGTCCCCGCGCTGCGCGACCACACCCACGATCTGATCGGGCGCGGCCTTCCACTGCGCTCCGTCGCCGCCCGCCTCGCCGCCCTGTCGGCGCGCACCGCTCCGGCGGGCAGCGCCGCCCGGCTGGCCCGCCTCGACGAGATCTGCGGCCGGGAGGAGAGGAACCGCCTCGCCGCGCAGCATCCGTTCACGGCCGGTGGGTCACGGACCGTCGCCTTGGCGGTCACCGCCGTCCTCGCCTTCGTGGCGGGGCTCTGGCCCGTCGCCGGTTGGGCACTCGGCCCCGCCGTCGGCGTCCTGAGCGCAGCCCTCGCCCATCTGATGCTGCGGCGCAGGCCCAACCGCTCCCCGGACGGACGGCTCGACGGCGGAGGCAGCACCGGCGCCGCGCCCCGGCTCCTCGGCGGCCTCGTCGGCGGCGCCGGAGGAGCGGGCCTGGGACAGGTCCTCGGTCTCCCGCTCTGGGCGGGGGCCGTGGCCCTGGCGGTGGCCGTCGTCGCCGTCGTGGCGCTCGCCCTGCGGGACTGGACCCGGGCCGTGGACGACTGGTGGGCCCGGGTGGACCCGGAGAGCGCGGGCCGCGTGGTCGGGGAGATCCGCACCCTCGTCGTCACGACCGCGGTGCACGACTGGCTCTTCGCCGAGGTGCGCCACCACTGCTCGGACGGCGCGGCCGCCGTCGCCCGGCTGCTGCGCGGACTGGCGGCCACCGCGGGCGCGTACCCGTACGAGTCCGAGTCCGAGGACGCGTACGGGTACGAGGGCAGCGGGGTGAAGGAGGAGCGCGCCGACGCCCCGGTGACCGGGGCGACCGCGGCGTGGAGCTGGCAGGACTGGGCGGACAGCGCGGGGGACGACGCCTGGTCCGACGTACCGGACGATCCGCCGCCGGGGGCCGGCCCCACCGCCTTCCCCGAACCCGCTCCCACCCCGGCCGCGGCGCCCTATCCCGCTCCGGCGCGGGCCGCGGGTGCCGCGCCGCCCTGGCTGGAACGCCGGTACGGCGACGGGGGACCCGCTCTCGTGGACACCCTCGTCGCCGACCTCCGCGAGGGCACCGTCCGCATCCTCGACAGCTGCTGGGCCGGGATCGAACGCGACCCCGGGAACGCCGGCCGGCTGCCGCTCGACGACCGGCTGACGGAGCTGCTCCACGAGACCCGGGTCCGGCTGGAGCGCGACGTGGCCGCGTCCCCGCCGCCCGGCGCCGCGGACCGGGGCGAACGCCCCGACGCGGCCCGGCTCACCGGAGTGGCGCCGGACGCGGTCGCCCGGCTGCTCGCGGCCGACGACGACCCCGACCGTACGGTGCCGCTGTGCGGCCCGGAGCATCTGCGGCTGCTGTCCCACGATCCCTCCGCCAGCCGCCAGGTCCGGTTCGTGCCCGAGGCGATGCGCCGCGGCGCCACCGGCGACGACATCTGGCGGGGCACGGTCGAGGACGTGGTGTGGACGCGCGCGGGACGCCACGCGGGGATCCTGCGTCTCGTGCCGCTGCGCGGCGACGTGGTCCGCATCGTCAGGGAAGAAGGGGCGGGAGCGTCATGACCGAGGCGGAAGCGCCACAGCGCCCCGGCCCGCAGGAGGAGCTGGAGTTCCGTACGCATCTCGAGGAGCCGATCCGGTTCTCCGTCCGCTACGGCGAGGACCGCAGACTCCCCGGCCGGCCCGGCGTCCTCGCCCGGCAGGTCACCCTGAGCACCGGCTGGCAGGCTCTCCAGTTCCGGCTGCCGCTCTCCGCGCAGGGCGACCCGCGGGCGTACGGGACGCTCGAACGGGAGGTCTCCGCCGCCGTCGCCCTCGAACGGCGTTACGGCGCCGAGAAGTTCGGTGAGGTCTTCACCCGGGTGATCGGCTTCGACCTGGACTGCGCCGAGCCCTTCGTCCTCTACCGGACGCCGGGCGGTACGCCGCTGGCCGAGTGCAGGGACCGCCTCGGCGGTGACGAACAGCAGCAGATCATCGCCCAACTCGCGCTCACGGTACGGCTCCTGAGCGAGGTCGAGCTGGTGCACCGGGCGATCGCACCCGACACCGTCCGCTGGGACGGCACCCATGTGCGGCTGTGCGAGCCGTACGCGGCATTGCGCACCGGCGAGTCCCGCGAGGTCTTCGGCGGGGCGCCCTGGGCCTCGCCCGAACAACGCGCGGGACGCGGCGTCGCCGACACCCGGGACGACCTGTGGTCGGTGGCCAGGCTCGGCTACTTCCTGCTGTCCGGCCACCCCGACCGGGGCGAGGGCCCGCCGGAGGACCTCGGCGACTACCGGCGCCTCGCGGCGCTCGAACAGAGCGGCCTGTTCGCCACGGAAGCGGCCGCCCGGCCGTCCCCCGCCGAACTGATGCGGCTGCTCCACGTCCCCGACCCGCTCGCCACGTCGGTCGGCACCGCCGATCCGCTCAGCGCGGGCCGCGCCGAGTACGACGCCCAACTCGCGCGCAAGCGCGAGGTGTCGAGGGCGTCCTGGCAGGGTGAGGGCCCGTCGCACACCTCGTACGGGACTCCGGCCGGCTCGTACGACGGCCCGCGCAATCCGTACGACCTGGTGCCGCCGAAGCGCTCCCTGCGCGACCGGTTCTTCGGCGGCGGCGACCCCGATCCGACCCCGCCGCCCCCTCAGGTCGTCCCCGAGCCCGTCCCGCCGCCCACGCGGGGGCGGATGTGCCCGCACTGTCTGGTCCCCGTCGAGTACGACGAGCGCCTGCTCGTCACCATCGACGCCAAGGGCAATCGGATACCGCTCGACCTCAGCGGCGAACACCGTCCCGGGCACCGGGAGGACGCCCTGCGCAAGGCGTACCACCTGTGCCCGCACGCCGGGAAGGGCGAGGAGGCGCACGAACTTCCCGTGCCCTACCTCACCAACGGCGAGCCGCTGTCCATCGCCCTGGTCGGCAGCTCCTCCGTGGGCAAGACCCATCTGCTGGCCGCCATGCTCGGCGAGGTCGAGCTCGGCGGCCTGGAGCCGTACGGTCTGAAGTGCCTGCCGCTCAACCCCGAGGCGCACCGCACCTATCTGCGGGAACGGGTGCAGAGCCTCCAGCAGGGACGGCAGTTGGGCCGCACGGGCCAGCAGACCTTCGCCCGGTTCGCCGACGGGCTGCTGGTCTCCGCGCGCGGCACCCTGCCCCGGCCCGTCGTCTTCTTCGACCTGGCCGGTGAGGACCTCGCCCAGGACGGGGAGGTCGCCCGCTTCCTGATGGGCGTCGACGCCTTCGTCTTCGTCCTGGATCCCTTGCGGGCGCTGCGGATGCCGTCGCTCGACCCGGTCCGCGAACAGAACGGCCTACCGCGGCGGGACCTGGGGGACGAGGCGTTCACGACGGTCCTCAACCGGATCCCGCGGCAGAACGGCGGCCTGGTGGGCGCGCCGGCGACCATCGCCGTCAACAAGTCCGACCTGGTGCGCTTCGAACCGTCCGTCGACCGCTGGCTCGGCCGCGCGCTGCCCCGGCCACTCGACCGGGAGGCGCTGCGCTCGGAGAGCCGGGACGCCTACGCGTTCCTGGCCCACCACGCGAGCTCCGCCTGGCTCAAGCCCTTCGACGACTGTGCACGCTGCACGCTGCACTTCGTCGCGGCGACCGGCGGGGAGGCCAAGGGGGACCGCTTCCCCCACGGGGCCCGGTCACGCCGGGTCCTCGCACCGCTGCTGTCCATCTTCGCCATGTGCGGGCTGCTTCCCGAGGCGGAACCGAGCGAGGGGAGAGCCTGATGGCACGGTCGGAGAACGAGGTCGACCAGATCGTCTTCCGCTGGGACAGCGAGAACGTATCCGGCAGCACCGGTTTCGGTCCGGTGGCCTGGTCGGCGCCGCACGAGGAGGTGGAGACGCTCTTCGGGATCTTCGGCGCGCTGCTGCGGGCGAGCGGCGAGGAGACCCGGCCCGCGCTGCTCCGGCTGCACCAGCGCGCGGGGGTACTGCTGATACGCCGTACGCCGTGGACGGACCCCGGGGGACGGTCCTCCGTGATCTGCCATGCCCTCGTCGGCTCGGCGGAGCTGCTCGATCCCGCCACCTGCCTGGGACTCCACGGGTGGAACTGGGAGGGGGCCGCGCTTCCTCTGGCCGAGGTGCGCGGTCCGCTCCCCGTCGTACCGGCGCGGGCGCTGGAGCGGGCGTCCGGGCCGATCGCGCTGCAGGAGGTGGAGTCCGAACTCGTCGGTACGACTGCGGAGTTGCTGCGCAACCCGAAGGCGAGGTTCACCCTGCTCGACGAGCGCGGGGACACGGCGTGCCCCGTGCTGTGGGGACTGCACGGCATGTTCGGCGGGCTCCTCCCCGACCGGCGCTGGACCTTCGCGAGCCACGACACGGTCGAACTGCCCGCGCTGCGCTTCGTGTTCGTCGGCAAGTGGGCGGGCGCGGCGAGCCGGAACACCGACCGCCGCCGCGTCGACCCACGCGAACGCCTCGGCGACCGCGCGGAGGAGATCGCGACCCGGCTCGTCCACCACCACCTCTGGTCCCTGTCGGAGGCCGACGCACGCAAGACGGCCTCGGTCGCCGACGCGCTGCGGGCAGTACCGGGCTCGGAAGACCGCCCCCTGCTGGAGACGGCGGAGCGCGCACTCGCCGCGCTCGACGACATGAGGACCCGCCGGGCGGGGGAGACCCGGCGCGAGCGGAGCCAGGGCGCCGGGGAGGCACGCCGGGGCGACTCCCGCGCCCGGGCCACGTGGCCGCGGGACGCGCACGACGACGGCGACGCGGGTGCGCGAGCGCCCGGTGGAGTCCCCGAGGGGCGGGGCGTCCCGCGCTCCGAGGAGGCGTGGCCGGGGGACACCGAGGCCGGCGGCGGGCCGAACCGTGCAGCTGGGGCCGCCCAGGCTCCGGGGATCTCGCATCCCCACGAGGGGTGGCCGCCGGGGGATGCGTCCGGCGGTGACCGGGGAGCCCGTGGTGCCGGAGCGGTCCGCGATACGCAGGCGTCCCATGAGGACCAGGAGTCCCGTGGACGCCGGGAGGAGCCCGGACCCGGGGCGCCACACGCGGACCGGCTCCCGTACGGCGGCGAACGCCAGGCGTACGGGCCCCAGGCGTACGTGCCCCAGGAGGTGCGGGAGGCCCGTGCGGCGCACGACCCCGGGGGCCGGAAGGACGCACCCCTTCCTCCCGCCCCCCGTGCTCCGGCGCCCGCCCACGACCCGGTGGACGTGCCCGTCGTGGCCCCCGTCTGGCGCGGGCCCGAGGGCGGTGGGCAGCGCCGCCTGTTGCGGCCACGGGGACGGGGGAAGGCCGTGGAGACCGGTCTCGTACGGAGGCTCGCGACCTCCGCCGAGGACGCGGAGGCGCACGTACGGGCCGGGGGCGACGGCGAACTGCTCGACGCGCTCCGCCGGCCCCAGCCGTACGCCGTCACGACCCTGCTCATGGGGGAGGTCGCCCGACGTCTGCCGTCCTGGGAGCACTCGCTGCGCAGGGAGTTCCGCGACCTCGTGATCGGCCAGGAGCTGTTCGCGACGACGCCCCGCTCCACCCAGCCCGGGGAGCCCGGCGAGGCCGAACGGGCCGCCAACGCGGCCGCGTTGCACCGCTGGGCCGTCCGTCCCCTCCTCGACGAGGGCGACGTCCCGGCCGGTGCGCTCGTAGCGCTGCTGTCCGGGCTCCGGTCGAGCCCCGTCCCGGCCGCGCGGTCCGCGTTCCGGCAGATCGTGGACGACGAGCGGCCGGGACTCCCCGAGGACATCTGGCGGGCGCTTCTCAGGGAGGCCTACGCCCAGCCTCAGCCCCAACCCCGGGCCATGCGCCCGGCGTTCGTACCCGCCCCTGCCCCCGCACCCACCCCCGTATCCCCATCCCCTCCGCCGCCCCGCCCCGCCGCCCCGCCACCACCGTCCCGGCGACCCGAGCCGCCCCCGGCGGTCTCCTCGGGAGGGGACGGCAAGCTCGTCGCCCTCGCCCTGGTCGCGGTGTTGGTCATCCTCATCTCCGTGATCGTCGCGATCTACGCGACGTGACCCCGGCGACCGCGCCGAGAACCACGCGCGAGCCGCCCGGCTCCGTCAGGATGGGCGCATGGGATTCCATGTCGACTCCGAGGCCGGGCGTCTCCGCCGCGTCGTACTGCACCGGCCCGATCTGGAGCTGAAGCGGCTGACACCCTCCAACAAGGACGCTCTTCTCTTCGACGACGTGCTCTGGGTGCGCCGGGCCCGGCAGGAGCACGACGGATTCGCCGACGTACTGCGCGACCGGGGCGTCGAGGTCCATCTCTTCGGGGATCTCCTGCGGGAGTCGCTGGAGCTGCCCGCCGCCCGCAAGCTCGTCCTCGACCGGGTCTTCGACGAGAAGGAGTACGGCCCGCTGGCCGCCGACCATCTGCGCGCCGCCTTCGACTCCCTCGACGCCTCCGAACTCGTCGAGGCGCTGGTCGGCGGGATGACGAAGCGGGAGTTCCTGGCCGCGCACCGCGAGCCGACCTCGGTCCGCTTCCATGTCATGGACCTGGACGACTTCGTCCTCCGGCCGCTGCCCAACCACATCTTCACCCGGGACACCTCCGCCTGGATCTACGACGGCGTCTCCATCAACGCGATGCGCTGGCCCGCACGGCAACGCGAGACGGTCCACTTCGAGGCGATCTACAAGCACCATCCGCTCTTCACCGGACCCGAGGCGGGCACCTTCCACCACTGGTCGGAGGGACAGTCCGACTATCCGTCGACGATCGAGGGCGGGGACGTGCTCGTCATCGGCAACGGCGCCGTGCTCATCGGGATGAGCGAGCGCACCACCCCGCAGGCGGTGGAGATGCTGGCGCGCGGTCTGTTCGCGGCCGGTTCGGCCCGGACGATCGTCGCGCTGGACATGCCGAAGCGGCGCGCTTTCATGCACCTCGACACGGTGATGACGATGGTCGACCAGGACACCTTCACCCAGTACGCGGGGCTGGGAATGCTCCGCTCCTACACGATCGAACCGGGCGACGAGGGGCACTCGCTCCGGGTCACCGACCACCCTCCGGAGCAGATGCACAGCGCGATCGCCGCCGCGCTCGGACTGCAGGACATCCGCGTGCTGACGGCGACGCAGGACGTCCACGCGGCGGAGCGCGAGCAGTGGGACGACGGCTGCAACGTGCTCGCCGTCGAGCCGGGCGTGGTCGTGGCGTACGAGCGGAACGTCACGACCAACACGCATCTGCGCAAGCAGGGGATCGAGGTGATCGAGATCCCGGGAAGCGAGCTGGGGCGGGGCAGGGGCGGACCGCGCTGCATGAGCTGCCCGGTGGAGCGGGACGCGGTGTGACGACCCGGCCGGCTGTGCCGGGGAGCGGTGGACGGGGCGGCCGGTGGGGCGGGCGACGAGTGGGCCGCATCACTGTATATAAATGCTGATCGACGTATAGACTTCCAGGCGTTGACTCATCAGCCGTACCCGACCGTACCCAGGAGCACCCATGGCCACCGACCTCATCGGCCGCCACTTCCTCAAGGAGCTGGACTTCACCGCCGAGGAGTTCCGCGGTCTGATCGACCTGGCCGCCGAGCTGAAGGCGGCGAAGAAGGCGGGTAACGAGGTCCAGCGGCTGCGCGGCAAGAACATCGCCCTGATCTTCGAGAAGACCTCGACCCGGACCCGCTGTGCCTTCGAGGTCGCCGCCGCCGACCAGGGTGCCTCCACGACCTACCTCGACCCCTCCGGTTCGCAGATCGGGCACAAGGAGTCGGTCAAGGACACCGCCCGCGTCCTCGGCCGGATGTTCGACGGCATCGAGTACCGCGGCGACAGTCAGGCGCACGTCGAGGCGTTCGCCGCCCACGCGGGCGTCCCCGTCTTCAACGGACTGACGGACGACTGGCACCCCACCCAGATGCTCGCCGACGTCCTGACGATGACCGAGCACACGGACAAGCCCCTGGACGCCCTCACGTTCGCCTACCTCGGCGACGCCCGCTTCAACATGGGCAACAGCTACCTGGTCACCGGCGCCCTCCTCGGCATGGACGTGCGGATCGTCGCCCCCGAGGCGTACTGGCCGGGCGCGGAGATCGTCGCGGCCGCGCGGAAACTGGCCGAGACGAGCGGCGCGACGATCACGCTCACCGAGGACGTCGCCGCGGGCGTCCACAACGCCGACTTCGTCGCCACCGACGTCTGGGTCTCGATGGGTGAGCCCAAGGAGATCTGGGACGAGCGGATCGCCCACCTCGCCCCGTACTCCGTGACCATGGACGTCCTGCGCGCCACGGGGAAGTCGGACGTGAGGTTCCTGCACTGCCTGCCCGCCTTCCACGACCTGGGTACCGCCGTCGGTCGCGACATCCACGCCCGGCACGGGCTGACCGAGCTGGAGGTCTCCGACGAGGTCTTCGAGTCGGAGTACTCCGTCGTCTTCGACGAGGCCGAGAACCGGATGCACACGATCAAGGCGGTCCTGGTCGCGACGATGGCTCCCGCCCTCGGATAGCGATACGCCCGATTGGGTGGATATGTGCACCCGTGGTTACCATCGGTCGATTGGTGGGGTTCGAGCTCGCACGCTCGAACCCCACGCGTGTGTGACCCACGCGTGCGTGTGCGCGTGTGCTCGACCAGAGATGAGAACCACCGCATGTCCCCGTCCGCGTCGCGGATCAAATCCCCCCAGCAGCTGATCGCCGAATCCGGCGCGGACCTCGAGGGCCACGGCCTCAAGCGCACCATGGGCCTCTTCCAGCTCGTGTGCTTCGGCGTCGGCGCGATCGTCGGCACCGGTATCTTCGTCGGCCTCTCCGACAGCGTCGCCGAGGCCGGCCCCGCCGTCGTGATCTCGTTCGTCCTGGCCGCGGTCACCTGCATCTTCACCGCGCTGTCCTTCGCGGAGCTCGGCAGCGCGATCCCCGTCTCCGGATCGTCCTACTCGTTCGCCTACGCGAGCCTCGGCGAGCGCGTCGCCTTCCTCGTCGGCTGGTGTCTGCTCCTGGAGTACGGCGTCTCGGTGTCGGCGGTCGCGGTCGGCTGGAGCCAGTACCTCAACGAGCTGCTCGACAGCCTCGTCGGACTGCGGCTGCCCGCCGCGCTCTCCTCCGGCCCCGCCGACGGCGGCATGATCAACCTGCCCGCGGTGGTCGTCATCCTCCTCGCCGCCGTGCTGCTGGTGCGCGGGATCCGGGAGAGCGCCCGGGCGACGGCCGCGATGGCCGTCCTCAAGATCGGCGTCCTGATCCTCTTCTGCGCGATCGGTTTCACCGCCTTCCAGGACGGCAACCTCTCGCCGTTCGCGGGGCACGGCGCCGCCGGGATCACCGCGGGGGCCTCGCTGGCCTTCTTCTCGTACATCGGTTTCGACGCCATCACCACCGCCGGTGAAGAGGTGAAGAACCCCCGCCGCACCATCCCCCTCGCCATCCTCATCTGCATCGGCGTCGTCACGGTGCTCTACGGAGCGGTGGCGCTCTCCGCGATCGGCGCGCTCGGCGCCGACGCCGTCGGCGACAAGCCGGCCGCGCTCTCGCTCGTGGTCGACCAGGTCACCGGGTCGACGGTCGGCGGCGGGATCATCGCCTTCGGCGCGGTCGTCGCGATCGCGTCCGTCGTCCTCGCGGTGATGTACGGGCAGACCCGCATCCTGATGTCGATGTCCCGCGACGGACTCGTCCCCCGGGTCTTCGAGCGGGTCTCGCCGAAGAGCGCGACCCCGGTGGCCAACACCTGGATCGTGGCCGCCGTCTTCGCGGTCCCGGCCGCGTTCTCCTCGCTCGACGTGGTGGTCGGTCTGACGACGATCGGCACGCTCGCCGTCATGGCCGTCGTGAACGTCGCGGTGATCGTGCTGCGCCGCCGCGACCCGGAGCTGCCGCGCACCTTCCGGGTGCCGCTGTACCCGGTCAGCCCGCTGCTCGGCATCGCCTTCTGCCTGTATCTGATCTGGGGCACGGGCTGGGCGACCTGGGTGCAGTTCGCGGTCTTCCTCGCCGTCGGCGCGGTGGTGTACGCGGTCTACGGGCGCCGCAACTCGCGCCTGGTCACGGCCGCGCCGTCCGATGCGGCGGTGTCCGATGCCGCTCCGGCCGCCGGTGGGCCGACGGCGGCCGGAGGGGCGGACGCCATGCCGGCCGAGGTCGCCGGGGCCGCCGCTGTGCCGGTATCGCGAGAAGGGTGAACCAGACCGCCTTGCCGTGCGCGGTGGGGCGGTGGCCGCAGTCGCTGCTGAGCGCGCGGATGAGCAGCAGACCGGGCCGTGCTCCTGCCAGCTCGGCCCGGTCCTCAACGCCATCGTGTTCTGGGTGACGAAGTGCATCGACGCCGCCGTCGCCCAGCTCCGCGCCGAGGGCCACGAGATCCGCGACGAGGACATCGCCCGGTTCTCCCCGCTCAAGCACCGCAACCTGAACCTTCTCGGCCGCTACAGCTACACCGCAAGTGTCCCGGCCGCCGGTGCCCTGCGCCCGCTGCGCGACTCGGACGCACCGGAGCTGGCAGAGGACGACCGGAAGACGGCTTCTGACACCGACTCGCTGGTCATCCCGTCACTTCCGCGGCAACGCTTGGCTGCGGCCGGGTCCGCGTGCCCCAGCGGGCAAGAGATGGGCCAACAGCGCCCAGTGCCGCGAAGAACGCCGCCAGCAGCAGCCAGCCTGTCGTGCCGAGGCCGAGCACTACCGTGGTGAGGATCGCGGGGGCGAGAGCCTGGCCCGCGCTGAAGCCGAGACCGAGGACACCTTGGTACTGGCCCTGGGCGTGGTCTGGGGCAAGACCGAAGCCCAGGGCGAAGCCCGCAGACGACTCCCAGACCTCTCCCAGGCTGTGGACGAAGATCGCGGCCAGGACAAGTCCTGCCGCGGCCCAGACCGGGGTGTACGCCGCCAGCGCCATCATCGGGCAGCTGACGAGGAAGAGCAGCCCCGCCGTGCGAAACGCCCGGCCGCCGTCGTGCGGGGTCTCGATACGCGAGCCGATCCTGGTCTGCATCAGCACACAGAAGAGGGAGTTGACGGCGAACAGCGCGGCCACCGTCCAGCGCGGCGCTTCTGTGTGCTCGGAGATCCAGATCGGCAGGAGCAGGGAGACCACCGGGTACTGCAGTCCCATGGCCCCGTAGAGGGCGGTGAACGCCAGGAAGGGACGATCCGCGAAGACGAGCCAGCGACGCTGGCGCGGCGGCGCTGCCAGCACCGGATAGCGGGGCAGCAGGAGCAACAGCACCGCGCACAGGGCGAAGCTCGTCGCGTTGCCGAGGATCAGCGTGACATAGGCACCGCGGGTGTCCGCGGCCAGCGCCAGCCCCGCACCCACCGTTCCCAGGACGACGCCCAGGTTGACGAACGTGCGCAGCTTGGCACGGAACAGGGCCGGGCGCTCACCCCCGACCCGGACCACCAGTGCGCCCCACGCCGCCCCGCCGGCCGCCGCGGCGATCTGGTCGACCGTCGCGATGATCGTGAGCGCGGCCCAGCTCTCGACGAGGACGAGGGCCGCCATCGACACGGCCTGGACCGCGAGGGCCGACATCATGATCGTGCGCGCCCCTCGCCGATCTGCGAGATGCCCGCCTGGTATCCCCGCGCACAGCCCGATCACTCCGGCGATGGTGAGCGCGGCGCCGACCTGCACCGCAGGCAGGCCCACGACCAAGGTGAAGTAGAGCGCCGACGCCGCGTTGAACAGACCATTGCCGACTCGGTTGACGAAACTGGCGGCGACCAGCACGCGCTCCGGCCCACTGTCCCCCGTCATCCGGCCTATTCGACCCGCCAAGTCGCCCTTGATCATGGAAAGCACGCTAACAGCGGTCGCTGATCCAGCGGGAGTAGCACCAAGATCGCGTGCTCTGGTTCCGCCAGGGGCCCGAACCAGGACCGCGCCACCCCCCCCCCGAGGAATCTGTCGTCAAACGATCGTTTGGCGACAGGCGGGCAACCCTTCCAACGAACCCGTGCTGGATGCGCCATGTCGTGGGGTCAGTGGCTTCGACCACGGCAAGGTCCGATCGCGGGAGGGCGGAGGAGGGCGACGCGAGCCCGAGACGTCCCGCTTTCAGCCCTTCGAACCGTAAGAGTGAACGCCATGGGCACCCCCTCCCTCGCGACGAGGTCATGAGTCCCCGGTCGGCGGGGGCCTTCGGCGGTACGGTCCGGCCTCGCTTCTATCGCGCGCTCGTGACGACAGTCACAACACGGTGATACTCTCCGAACAGGAGGAAGGGAGGCCGTTCCGTATGAGCCCCTTTATCGGCTCCGCACCCCGCACCGAGCGCTGGCACCATCTGAGGCTGACCGTCGACGACGGCGTCGCCACCGTCACCCTCGCCCGCCCGGAGAAACTCAACGCGCTCACCTTCGGCGCCTACGCCGACCTGCGCGATCTGCTCGCCGAACTCTCCCGGGAACGGGCCGTCCGCGCGCTCGTCCTCGGCGGCGAGGGCCGGGGCTTCTGCTCCGGCGGCGACGTGGACGAGATCATCGGCGCGACGCTCTCCATGGACACGGCGCAGCTGCTCGACTTCAACCGGATGACCGGACAGGTCGTCCGAGCCATCCGGGAGTGCCCCTTCCCGGTGATCGCCGCCGTCCACGGCGTCGCGGCCGGGGCGGGCGCCGTCCTCGCCCTCGCCGCGGACTTCCGGATCGCCGACCCGAGCGCCCGCTTCGCGTTCCTCTTCACCCGCGTCGGACTCTCCGGCGGAGACATGGGCGCGGCCTATCTGCTGCCCCGGGTCGTCGGCCTCGGCCACGCCACCCGGCTGCTCATGCTCGGCGAACCCGTCCGCGCGCCCGAGGCCGAGCGGATCGGCCTGCTCAGCGAGCTCACCGAGGACGGTGGCGCCGACGCGCGCGCCGCCGAGCTGGCCCGTCGCCTCGCCGACGGTCCCGCCCTCGCCCACGCCCAGACCAAGGCCCTGCTCACCGCCGAGCTGGACATGCCCCTCGCGGCCTCCGTCGAACTGGACGCCAACACCCAGGCACTGCTGATGAACGGCGAGGACTACGCCGAGTTCCACGCGGCATTCACCGAGAAGCGGCCCCCGAAGTGGCAGGGGCGGTGACGGTGGGGCCCGCCCGGGACACCGCCACCGCGCCGGCTGGCCCCGGCACGGTCGGGCCGGAGGCGTCTGGGCTGGTGACGGGTGGACCGGGGACGCGCCGGCTGGAGACGTCCGGGCCGGAGACGTGCGGGCCGGAGATGGCGCCCGCCCGGCATGCCGCCGCCGCGCCGGTCGGCACCGGCGCGGTCGGGCCGGGGACGTGCGGGCCGGGGACGCTCCGGCCGGAGGCGGGCGGGCTGGAGACGCCCCGGCTGGAGAAGGCGCCCCCTCGGGACAGCGCCACCACCACGCCGGCCGGCCCCGGCTCGGTCGGGCCGGAGCCCTCCGGGCCGGAGCCGTCCGTGGTGGAGACGGGCGGGCCAGAGACGTCCGGGCCGGAAGCCCCCCGGCTGGAGACGGGCGGACCGGAGCCGTCCGGGCCGGAGACCCCCCGGCCGGAGACCCCCCGCCCGCAGGCCGAGCGCTCGGACGACGGAAGCCGGGCCGGTGCCCCGCTTCGTGTCGCGGTCGTCGGTGGCGGGCCCGGTGGGCTCTACGCCGCCGCGCTGCTCAAGCGGCTCGACCCCGAGCGCGAGATCACCGTCTGGGAGCGCAACGCCCCCGAGGACACCTTCGGCTTCGGCGTCGTCCTCTCCGACGAGACCCTCGGCGGGATCGAGCACGCCGACCCGGCCGTGTACCGCGCCCTCCAGGACGCGTTCGTCCGCTGGGACGACATCCACATCGCCCACCGCGGACACCTCCTCACCTCCACGGGCCACGGCTTCGCCGCCCTCGGCCGCCGCCGGCTCCTGGAGATCCTGCACGCCCGCTGCGCCGAGCTCGGCGTACAACTCCGCTTCCGGACCGAGGCGCCGCCCGCCGCCGTCCTCGCCGCCACGCACGACCTGGTCGTCGCCGCCGACGGCGTCCACAGCCGTACCCGCGACGCCCACGCGGACGTCTTCCGGCCCACGCTCACCACCCACCGCTGCCGGTACATCTGGCTCGCCGCCGACTTCGCCTTCGACGCCTTCCGCTTCGAGATCGCCGAGACCGAGTACGGCGTGATGCAGCTCCACGGCTACCCCTTCTCCGCCGACTCCTCCACCGTCATCGTGGAGATGCGCGAGGAGGTATGGCAGGCCGCGGGCTTCGACGAGCTGGACGAGTCGGAATCCACCGCCCGCTGCGCCAAGCTCTTCGCCGAGGCGCTCGGCGGCCGGGCCCTGCACTCCAACAACTCCTCCTGGACCGCGTTCCGTACCGTCGTCAACGAACGCTGGTCGCACGGCAACACCGTCCTCCTCGGCGACGCCGCCCACACCGCGCACTTCTCCATCGGCTCCGGCACCAAGCTCGCCGTCGAGGACGCCCTCGCGCTCGCCGCCTGCGTCGAGGAACAGCCCACCCTGGCCGAAGCGCTCGCCGCGTACGAGACGGAACGCCGGCCCGTCGTCGAATCCACCCAGCGCGCGGCGGCCGCCAGCCTGCGCTGGTTCGAGGAGCTCGACGGCTACCTCGACCAGCCGTCCCGGCAGTTCGCCTTCAACCTCCTCACCCGCAGCCGTCGCGTCACCCACGACAACCTGCGGCTGCGCGACCCCGCCTTCACCGGCTCCGTCGAGCGCGAATTCGGCTGCCCGCCCGATACCCCGCCGATGTTCACCCCGCTCCGGCTGCGCGGACTGACCCTCCGCAACCGGGTCGTCGTCTCCCCGATGGACATGTACGTCGCAGAGGACGGCCTCCCCGGCGACTTCCACCTCGTCCACCTCGGCGCGCGGGCGCTCGGCGGCGCCGGGCTCGTCATGACCGAGATGGTCTGTGTCGGCCCCGAGGGCCGGATCACCCCCGGCTGCACCGGCCTCTGGAACGACGAGCAGGAGGCGGCCTGGAGCAGGATCACCGCCTTCGTCCACGGCCGCTCGCCCGGCACCGCGATCGGCGTCCAGCTCGGCCACTCCGGCCGCAAGGGCTCCACCCGCAGGATGTGGGAGGGCATGGACCAGCCGCTCCCCGAGGGCAACTGGCCCCTGACCGCCGCGTCACCGCTGCCGTACCGGCCCGGTGTCAACCAGGTCCCGCACGCTCTGGACCGGTCCGGGATGACCGCCGTACGCGAGGAGTTCGCGGCCGCCGCCCGCCGGGCCGCCCGCTCCGACTTCGATCTGCTCGAACTGCACTGCGCCCACGGCTATCTGCTCTCCGGCTTCCTCTCCCCGCTGACCAACCGGCGCGACGACGCCTATGGCGGGGCGCTCGTGAACCGGCTGCGCTTCCCGCTCGAAGTCTTCGACGCCGTCCGTGAGGCGTGGCCCGACGACCGGCCGATGACCGTCCGCATCTCCGCCACCGACTGGGCGGAAGGGGGCACGACGGCCGAGGACGCGATCGAGATCGCCCGCGCCTTCGCCGCCCACGGCGCCGACGCGCTGGACGTCTCCACAGGCCAGGTGGTCCCCGACGAGCGCCCCGAGTACGGCCGTTCGTACCAGACCCCGTACGCCGACCGGATCCGCAACGCCCTCGCCGTCCCGGTGATCGCCGTCGGCGCGATCTCCTCCTGGGACGACGTGAACTCCCTCCTCCTGGCCGGCCGCGCCGATCTCTGCGCCCTGGCCCGGCCGCACCTCTACGACCCGCACTGGACCCTCCACGCGGCCGCCGACCAGAACTACCAGGGCCCGGCGGCCCCCTGGCCACCCCCGTACCGCGCCGGCAGCCGCACACCCCCGACGGGCCGCACGGACGCCCCGAAGCCGCGGCTCAGTCTGGGCTGACGTCGAGGCATTCGTGGCACAGGCACGGATCGGGGTGGGGGCCCGCGTGATGCGTGCGCCGCAGCTCCCGGGCCGTCCGCTCCAGTTCGACGGCCGCACGCGCGGCCGCTTCGGGCGTGCGCGGGAACCAGCCGGCGCCGCGGTGCCGCCGCAGCACCGCCGGCGTGTACACCAGGGTGGCGCGGAAGGTGTGCAGGTGCCGGGTGCCCGTGTCGATGGTGATCCACCGGCCGTTGTGCCGGCCACGGCCGACGGTGGTCAGCTGCTCGTTCCCCATGCCGGGGTAGGTGTCGACGACGTACACCTTCGTCCCGCCCTTGTACGCCTTGGTGCCGGGCCGCAGCTCCTGCCCGAGGTCACCCCACCGCCGCCACAGCACCACGTTCGCCGCGACCAGCCAGGCCGGTTCCATCGGCTCCCCGGGATCTGCACTCATGACCCCGTAGGACGATCGGAACCCCCGGAAGGTTGCGCCGGTTGCACGAAATCGGCGCCCCGGTCCCGGAGACTTTCGTGCAGCGCCGCGAACACCTCCGCCGAGCGGGCGCCGGGCCAGTCCTGCGGGAGCAGCTCGGCCGGCAGGACCGGGTCCGCGTACGGCAGGCGGCGCCAGGAGTCCAGGGCGAAGAGGTAGTCCCGGTAGGCGTCCTCCGCCGAGCCCGGGGAGGACGTCCAGGCCCGCAGCACCGGCTCGTGGGCCGAGAGGAACTCCTCGTGGAGCTTGGCGATCGACGGCAGGTCCCACCAGCGGCCCACCGCCTCCGCCGTCGCCGCGTAGCCCAGGTGCTCGCCCCGGAAGAGGTCCACGTACGCGGAGAGCTCCAGGCGCTCCAGGGTGTGGCGGGTCTCCTCGTACAGCCGCGCGGGGGCGATCCAGACGCCCGGGGCCGCCGTCCCGAAGCCCAGCCGCGCCAGCCGCGAGCGCAGCAGATGGCGCTTGTGGCGCTCGGCCTCCGGGACCGTGAAGACGGCGAGGACCCAGCCGTCGGACAGCTTGGGCACGGTACGGGTGTAGATCCGGCGGTCGCCGTCGTCCAGAAGCTGGCGCGCGTCGTCCGAGAGGGCGTATCCGGCCGCTCCGTCCGCCGTCCGGCGCGGCAGCAGCAGCCCCCGCCGCTTCAGCCGGGACACCGACGACCGCACAGAGGGCGCGTCCACGCCGAGCACCGCGAGGAGGCGGATCAGCTCGGCCACGGGCAACGGCTCCTCGCCCGGCGCGAGGCCACGGCCGTACGCGCCGTACAGCGAGACGATCAGGGAACGGGGGGTGTGCTGCTCGGCCACGTGATCACTCTAGGGGGTCTCCTCAGGCCCCGCGCGCAGCCGGAATCGCTGCAGCTTCCCCGTCGCCGTCCGTGGCAGCGCGTCCAGGAAGACGATCTTGCGGGGGCTCTTGTACGGCACCAGCCGGGCCCGGACGAACGCCCGCAGCGCCTCCGCCGTGTCCGCGTCGCGCGGCACCCCGTCCCGTACGACCGCGTACGCGACCACGATCTGGCCACGCAGCTCGTCCGGCTGACCCACCACCGCCGCCTCGACCACGTCCGGGTGGGAGAGCAGTGCCTCCTCGACCTGGGGGCCCGCGATGTTGAAACCGGCCGAGATGATCATGTCGTCGGCGCGGGCCACATAGCGGAAGTAGCCCTCCGTGTCGCGGACGTAGGTGTCGCCCGTGACGTTCCAGCCGTCGTGGACGTACTCGCTCTGCCGCGGGTCCGACAGATATCGGCAGCCGACGGGCCCGCGCACCGCGAGCAGGCCCTCCTCGCCGTCGGGGACCTCCGTGCCGGCCCGGTCGACCACCCGCGCCTGCCAGCCGGGCACGGGCCGTCCGGTCATGCCGGGGCGGATGTCGCCGTCGGCGGCCGAGATGAAGATATGGAGCAGTTCGGTCGCTCCGATGCCGTTGATGAGCTTCAGGCCGGTACGCCGGTGCCAGGCGTCCCAGGTCGCGGCGGGCAGGTTCTCGCCCGCCGACACGCACCGCCGCAGCGACCGCAGCGGGGTGATGTCGTACTCGTCGTGCCGGTCGATCTCCTCCAGCATCACCCGGTACGCGGTCGGCGCCGTGAACAGCACCGACACCCGGTGGTCCGCGATCGCCTGCAGCAGCTGCTTGGGCCCCGCCTGCTCGAGCAGCAGTGCGCTCGCCCCGGCGCGCAGGGGGAAGAGGACGAGCCCGCCGAGGCCGAAGGTGAAGCCGAGCGGGGGCGAGCCGGCGAAGACGTCGTCCGGCTCGGGGCGCAGGACGTGGGCCGAGAAGGTGTCGGCGACCGCGAGGACATCGCGATGGAAGTGCATGCACCCCTTGGGCCGACCGGTCGTTCCCGAGGTGAAGGCGATCAGGGCCACGTCGTCGGCGGCCGTCTCCACCGCCTCGTAGCTGTCCGGTCGGCCCATGGCGAGCGAGAGTAGATCGTCGGGGGAGTCCCCGCCGAAGGCGGTGATCCGCAGCCCCGGGACCTCGGCCTTCACCAGGTCGTCGACGCTCCTGATGTCGCACAGGGCGTGGGTGCAGCGGGCCATCTCGCACATCACGGCCAGTTCCTGGGCGCGCTGCTGGGCCAGGACGGTGACGGCGACCGCGCCCGCCTTCATCACGGCGAGCCAGCAGGCGGCCAGCCAGGGCGTGGTGGGGCCGCGCAGGAGCACTCGATTGCCCGGCAGGATGCCGAGATCGGAGGTCAGGACGTGCGCGATCCGGTTCACCCGTTCGCGCAGCTGTCCATATGTCCAGACATTCCCGTTGCCGTCCCGGAATGCCGGACGCTCCGTGCCGAATCGTTCCACCGTGCGGTCGAGCAGCTCCGCCCCGCAGTTGAGGCGCTCCGGGTAGGCCAGTTCCGGCAGATCGAAGAGCAGATGGGGCCAGTCGTCCGTGGGCGGCAGATGGTCGCGCGCGAACGTGTCGTGGTGGGCCGAGGGGGTCAGCTCCATGAGTTCGTCCCCTTGTCGTGGTGGGGTCGCCCATCGAGCGTATCGTGATGGTGACGACAGTCAACGGTGCGCGATAGAACTGATGCAGGCGAGCGAGCCAGACGGAGACAGGGGTCCGAATGTCCGTATTCTCACTCGATCCACGCCAGACCGCCCGGTGTGCCGAACTCCGCGCCCTCGCGGCCGACCGTCTGCGGCCGCTCGCCGAGAAGGGCGAGCCGGGCCGGGTCAACCGGCCCCTCGTCGCCGCCCTCGGCGAGCTCGGCCTGCTCGCCGGGCCCTTCGAGGCAGGCGCCCTCGACCTCTGCCTGCTGCGGGAATCCCTCGCCCACTCCTGTACGGAGGCCGAGACCGCCCTCGCCCTCCAGGGCCTCGGCGGCCACCCCGTCGCCGCCTTCGGCACGCCCGAGCAGCGGGCCCGCTGGCTCCCCGAGATCGTCGCGGGACGCGCCGTCGCGGCCTTCGCGCTCAGCGAGCCCGACGCCGGCTCCGACGCCGCCGCGCTCTCCCTTGAGGCGCGGCCCGACGGCGCGGGCGGCTGGCGCCTCCACGGCGAGAAGCGCTGGATCTCCAACGCGCCCGAGGCCGACTTCGCCACCGTCTTCGCCCGGACGACCCAGGGCGCCGGAGCCCGCGGCGTCACCGCCTTCCTCGTCCCCGCCGACCGCCCCGGCCTCTCCGGCACGCCCCTCGACATGCTCGCCCCGCACGCCATCGGCTCCCTCGTCTTCGACGGCGTCCCGGTCGGCCCGGCGGACGTCCTCGGCGAGACCGACCGGGGCTTCCGGGTCGCCATGACCACCCTCAATCGCTTCCGCCCCAGCGTCGGCGCCTTCGCCGTCGGCATGGCCCAGGCCGCCCTCGACGCGACCCTCGCCCACACCGCCGCCCGGCCCGCCTTCGGCGGCGTCCTCCGGGACCTCCAGGCCGTCTCCCACCAGGTCGCCGAGATGGCCACCCGCACGGAGGCCGCCCGCCTGCTCGTCTACGCGGCGGCAGCGGCGTACGACGCCGGCGCGGCCGACGTGCCCCGGCGCTCGGCGATGGCGAAACTCCTGGCCACCGAGACCGCGCAATACGTGGTCGATGCCGCCGTCCAGCTCCACGGCGCGCGGGCGCTGCAACGCGGCCATCTGCTGGAACACCTCTACCGGGAGGTGCGTGCACCACGCATCTACGAAGGGGCGACCGAGGTCCAGCGCACGATCATCGCCAAGGAGCTGTACGCCGAGGCCGAGGCCGCCGCAGCGCCGCCGGAACCCGCCACCGCCCGGCGGAACGGGGAGCCTCCCGTGACACCCGGGCCGCAGGCGGAACCCGCCGTGGCGCCCGAGTCGCCGCTGGAGCCTGCCGCTGAGAGGCCGCCCGCGGAGCCTGCCGCCACCGCGCCCGGGCCGCACGTGGAACCCGCCACCGAGAGGCCGCCCGCGGAGCCTGCCGTGGCGACCGAGTCGCTGCTGGAGCCTGTCGCCGGGGGGCCGCCCGCGGAGCCGCCCACCGGGCCCCGGTCGCCCGCCGAGCCCGCCGTCGTCGCCGAGTCGCCGAAGGAGTCGTCCCGATGAGCCTGCACCGGCACAACCCCGCCGCACTGTCCCCGCCCACCGGCTTCTCCCACGCCGTGACCGCCACCGGCACCCGGCTGGTCTTCCTCGCCGGGCAGACCAGCCTCGACCGCGACGGCAAGGTGGTGGGGGAGACCCTGCCCGAGCAGTTCGAGACCGCGCTCACCAACCTCCTCACCGCCCTGCGCCACGCCGGCGGCACCGCCCGCGATCTCGCCCGCGTCACCGTCTACGCCACGGATGTCGCCGCCTACCGCGCCCATGCCCATGAACTCGGCGCGATCTGGCGGAGGTTGGCGGGCCGCGACTATCCCGCGATGGCCGTGATCGGAGTCGTACGGTTGTGGGACGATCAGGCCCAGGTGGAGCTGGACGGCTTCGCGGTCGTGGAGTAGGGCCGGACGAACAGGGGGAGCTGTGCCGGAGATCGAGCTGACCGCCGGAACCGTCGCGTACGAGGACACCGGCGGCCCCGGCCCCGTGCTCGTCCTGCTGCACGGGCTGGTCCACGACGCCACCGTCTGGCGCAAGGTCGTCGCCGAACTCGCCCCGGACTACCGGGTGGTGGCCCCGACCCTCCCGTACGGCTCCCACCGCACCCCGATGAATCCGGACGTGCCGCTGTCGCCCGACAGCGTCGTCGACCTGATCGCCGAACTCCTCGACCGGCTCGACCTCACCGATGTCACGCTCGTCGAGAGCGACTGCGGACGCGCCCAGACCGTCGCCGTCCGCCACCCCGAACGGCTCGCAGGGCTCGTCCTGATCTCCTGCGAGGCCTTCGACAACTACCCTCCCGGCGCACCCGGAAAGATGATCGACCTGGCCTGCCGCATCCCGGGGGGAGTCCTCCTGATGGCCCGGGTCCTCGGCCTGAAGCCGCTGCGCCGGCTGCCCGTCGGTCTCGGCGCGCTGACCAAACGGCCCGTGCCCGAGGCGGTCGCCGACGGCTGGCTGCGGCCCCTGCGCACCGACCCCGCGATCCGCGACGACTTCCGCCGCTACTGCCTCGCCGTCCGCAAGGACGAACTCCTCCGGGCCGCAGAGGGGCTGCGGACGTTCGACAGCCCCGCGCTCGTCGTCTGGGCCGTCGACGACCTGATGATGCCGCGCGAGCACGGCCGCCGGCTCGCCGAACTCCTGCCCCGGGGGCGGCTCGTCGAGATCGAGGACAGCAGGACGCTCGTCGCCGAGGACCAGCCCGAACGGCTCGCGAAGGAGCTGCGCGCCTTCGTCGCGGAGGCCTCCGCGGGCGGGGCTTGATCAACTGGTCAGCCGCCGGACCCGGGCTTAATGTCGAAAGGGTGGACTGACCGGCCCACGGCTCCCCCACACCAGGCGAGGGGCGCGATGCGCCATGAGTACCCCGAAGCCGACGACTCCGGCGGAGACCACAGCGCACGGGAAGCACGGTGATGGCAAGGGCATCGCCCTGTTCGTGATCGCCTCCTGCCAGCTGATGGTCGTTCTCGACATCACGATCGTCAACATCGCGTTGCCGCACATCCAGAGCTCGCTGGATTTCTCCACGACCAGCCTGTCGTGGGTCGTCAACGCCTACACGCTGACCTTCGGCGGACTGCTGCTCCTCGGCGGACGAGCCGGTGACATCCTCGGCCGCCGCCGTGTCTTCATGTTCGGCATCCTGCTCTTCGGATTCGCCTCGCTGCTCTGCGGGCTGGCCCAGAACGACTGGCAACTCCTCGCCGCCCGGGCGCTCCAGGGCGTCGGCGGCGCCATCGCCTCCCCGACCTCGCTCTCCCTGATCACCACGAACTTCGAAGAAGGCCCGGAACGCAACCGGGCGTTCGGCGTGTTCGCGGCCGTCTCCGCGGGCGGCGGTGCGATCGGGCTCGTCGCCGGCGGACTGCTCGTCGAATGGCTCGACTGGCGCTGGATCTTCTTCGTCAACGTGCCGATCGCGCTGCTCATCGCGTTCCTCACGCCCCGCCACATCAAGGAGTCCGAGCGGCACCCCGGCCACTTCGACTTCACCGGAGCGTTCACCTCCACCCTCGGCATGGTGGCGCTGGTGTACGGGTTCATCCGCGCCTCCCAGGAGGGCTGGCGCGACCCGTGGACGCTCGCCTCGTTCGGCGCGGCGGTCGTCCTGCTGCTCCTGTTCATCCTGGTGGAGCGCCGCTCCCGGCAGCCGATCACCCCGCTGCACATGTTCGCCGACCGCAACCGGGCGGGCACGTATGCCATCATGCTCTGCCTGGCCGCGGCGATCTTCGGGATGTTCTTCTTCCTGACGCTCTGGGTGCAGGGCGTCCTGCACTTCAGCCCGTTGAAGACCGGCCTCGCGTTCCTGCCCGTCAGCGCGATCATCGCGGTCGGCGCCGGGTGCGCCTCCCAGCTGCTGCCAAAGTTCGGGCCGAAACCCTTCATGGTCGTCGGCTCGCTCCTGTCGGCGGCCGGCCTGTCCTGGCTGACCCTGACCAACGTCGACTCCACCTACCTGGGCAGCATCCTGGGCCCGATCCTCGTCTTCGGCATGGGCATGGGCCTGATGTTCGTCTCGCTGACCATCATGGCGCTGTCCAATGTCGAGCAGCGGGAGGCGGGCGCCGCGTCCGGACTGCTCAACGCCACCCAGCAGGTGGGCGGTTCGCTCGGCCTGTCGATCCTGGTGACCGTCTTCGGCACGGCCAGCCGCAACGAGGCACAGGATCAGATACCGATCTTCCTCTCCCAGGCGGGCCCCCTGGAGAAGGCCCAGTTCGCCAAGACCGGCCAACTACCCCCGCCCTACGCCGACGAGGTCCTGACGGCCGGCGTCTCGTCCGGCTTCATCACGGCGGCGGCCTTCTCCATCGTGGCGTTCTTCATAGCCCTGTTCGTGATCCAGGTCCGAGCCTCGGACATCGAACGCCTCAAGGGCGGCATGGGACCCCCCGGGATGGGCTGAGCCGCCGGCCCGCGCGCGGCGCGGCCCGATGCCCCGGAAACCGCACCGTGTGGCGTGTCAGGCCCGGTGCCCGGCAGAGGGACGGACGGTGCGATCCTCGGCCGCCTCCATGAGAGTCCCGTCCCGATCGGTGAGCTGCTCCATGTCCTTGAACACTTTCTCCAGCGCCATGCGCAAGCCGAGTTCCCGACCTTCTCGATACGCGTCTGCGTACTCGGTCTCGCCGAGTGCCTGGCGGGCGCGATCGAGGCCGCGCTCACGGTGTGCGGCCATGGCGGCGAAACCGAAGAGTCGAGGAACGCCGGACGGGTGCCAGACACGATCCGCGGCTCCCAGCACGAGGGCCGCCGAGCGCGCGCCGCCGCAGGAGGCGAGCACCCACGCCAGCGTCTCGCTCAGTGTCGCCTCTCCCATGTGCTCGTCGATCTCCCAGGCATGTCGGAGCGCGCGTCGGAGGAGAACGAGTGCCTCCTTCGCCCGCCCCGTCTCCCCGTGTTCGATGGCGAGCGCCCACAACAGATAGCAGCGGTGCCAGGTGTCCCCTCGCTCCTCGGACATGGCGAGCGCCTGTTCGAGCAGCGTGATGGAGCGGGCATGGTCTCCTTGGATGACGGCCGAGAAGCCGAGTTGGGCGATGCACTGCGGTTGCGTCAGCAACATCGGGGACCAGTGTCCTGCAGCCAGCGCGGACAGCGCGTAGCGTTCGGATCCCTCGGTGTCCTCGGTCATCATCGCCGCCAGGCCGCGCAGTTGCAGGAACGCCGCGGTGAGTTCGGCCCTCGTCACCTCGTACGCCGTGACGTCCGCCGCCGGCACGTGGGACAGAGCCTGTTCGCCCCGGCCGATCATCTCGTGGGCGCCGGTGCGGTCTCCGTGGAGGAGCAGCAGAAAGCCCGCGACCCATACGGCTCGACACCAGGTGAGGGTGGACTCCGGATGAGGCGGGAGCGGGTGCCGCTCGATGATCTTTCGCATCCATTGTGCGCCCTCTCCCACATGACCCGAGGTGAGGCAGTGCAGCCAGAAGGCGAGGGACGCGCGCAGCACCGTCTCCGCGGGCTCTCCGGCCGCCTGGGGCGCCGTCACGATCTGCCGCAGATTGGCGTGCTCGGAGCGTAGGCGCCGCAACCAGTCGGCCTCTTCGGACGAGCCGTATGCGGCTCCTGCCTGTGCGGCGAGGCCCAGGTACCAGGCGCGGTGGCGGCGCAGCGCGTACTGCGCACGGTCGTTCTCCGCGAGGCGCTCCTGCCCGTAGGCCCGGACGGTCTCCAGCATGTACAGACGGCTGTGGCCGCCTGTTTCCGCCCTGGTGAGCACCGACTTGTCCACGAGCCCGGCCAGGGCTTCGAAAGCCTCGTCAGCAGGGGTGGCCTCCCGTGATCCGTATGCCGCGGTGCGACCGCAGAGCTGCTCGGCGTCGGTGAGCAGGACGCCGCCGGAGCAGAGGGACAGCTGCTCCCAGGCGGCCCGCTCGGCGTCGGTGCACAGCTCGTAACTCCAGTCGAAGAGTGCGCGCAGGGCATGGTGACGAGGATGAGCCATGCGGTCGCGGCCGCCGGGGCCGAGCAGGCGGAACCGGTGATCGAGCCGTTCCAGAAGTTCTTCGGGAGTCAGGGTGCGTAACCGTCGCGCGGCGATCTCCAGCGCGAGGGGCAGCCCGTCCAGCTTTCGGCACACTCGGGCGACCGTGTGCCGGTTCGCCTCGGTGATCCGGAAGCCGGGGGAGGCGGCCCTGGCTCGGTCGGCGAAGAGGGTCACGGCCGGTGAGGTCGCGTGGAACCCGCCCTCGGCACCGGCTTCGTCGAGATGGCCGTCTCCCAGGGCGGGCAGGGCCAGCGGTTCCACCTGCAGCACGTGCTCCTCCCCGATGTCGAGGGGCTGCCGACTGGTGGTGAGGACATGGAGCTCCGGCAGGAGCGTGAGCAGGGCGCGGGCGGTTCGGGCGCTCGCGTCCAGGACGTGCTCACAGTTGTCGAGCAGGAGGAGTACGCCACGTCCGTGCAGAGCCGTGGCGAGTTCGTCCAGTGGGTCCTGCTCGGCGGAGGTGTGTACGCCGACCGCTGCGGCGACCGCCGCCGCGACGGAGTCGCCGCCGCCGACGTCGGCCAGCTCCACGCAGTATTGACCGTCCTTGAACCGGTCGGCCACCTGACGGACGAGACGTCTGGCGAGCCGCGTCTTGCCCACACCGCCGACTCCGGCCAGCGTGACCAGTCGGCAGCGCTCGATCAGTGCGCTGCCCGCGGTGAGTTCGGCCTCGCGGCCCACGAAACTCGTGACTTCCTCCGGGCCGGAGTCGTGCGGGGCGATCGCGGCAGCTTTCCGGTCCACCTCCGGACCGAAAAGGTCGTGCCGCACAACCTCCCAACGCTCTTCCCACGGGTCCGGATCCGCGCCACAGGCACGGACGTATGCCAGGAGCACCTGGCGGGTCGGGAGTCGATGCCCGGCAGCGGCCTGAGAAAGGGTGCTGGCCGCGAAATGAGCCACGTCGGCCATCTCCATGTAGGTCAGGCCGGCCCTTTCGCGCAGCTCACGCAGACCCAGTGCGAAGCGTTCGAGCGGGCCGGCCTGCGGATCGAGCGGCTGTTCCCGACGTCCCGGCTTGCCTGCCAAGTTGATTCACCTTTCAAGGTGCTTGGTTCGATGATCGGTTGATTATGGCTGCCCGCTCAGCGTGGTGAACATCCCGACCACCCCCGATGCTCGAGATCGACCGGTCTCCCGACAGTGACGAAGAGGGGATTCACCATGTGGAACAAGTGCCAGCGCTGCGACGGCAAGGGGCAGTGCACCACTTGCGACGGAAGCGGATACCGCGGCGTGTGGAAGTGCGACAGCTGCCGCGGCAGTGGTGACTGCAAGGCCTGCGACGGCCGTGGCTGATCGCGTGAATGCCGCGGATTGAACCGCTCACACCGTCGGATACCGAATGCCCGGGCCCTTCCCGCGCCACACACGGCTGAGGAAGGGCCTGAAGGTGCACCGCTTTTCCAAAGCCTCTTGATGTACGGCTATTCACGCGCACGGGGAAATGAGATGTCGAAGCGAGTTCTTTGTGGGTCCCTGGTATGCCTGGGAACGCTGGTCGGTGTGGGGCTTGCCTCCTGGGCATTCCTCGGAGACCTGGATCAGGTTGATCAGGTGGCGAGTGTGTGCGGAGCGATCGCGGGCGTCGTCGCGGCCGTTGTGCCGCTGGTGATTCTCCTGAGAACTCCGAGCAGCCCACCCACGGTGATCACCATGCGCGCCGGGCGTGGCTCGCTCCTCGCCCAGGGAAGCATCGAGCGGTCACACGCCCGTGTGCCTCGTGGCGGCTCGTCGCAGGTCGACGTCGGTGAAGAAGTGCACATGGCGGCGGGCGACGGATCCGTCCTCTCCGGTGCCGACCTCCGCGATGTGACAGCGGGAGAGGACGCCGGCAACTCATGACAGCCGAACCGGATTCCCACGCATCTGTCGACCGGATGGGGGCTGTGCCGCCCCCTCCCGCTCATCCGCCCTCCACCGCATTCACCGCGGGTGACGGGGCGCTGCTGGCCGGCCACGACATCACCGACCCGGTCACCGGCCCGTCGATCGGCCGGGACAACTGGGGCACCGTCGTGGGCCGGGACATCAACAACACGACCAAGAAGGGTGGGCGCTGGTGGATCGCGCTCGCGGCCGTGCTGTTGACCGTCACGGGCGGAGGCGTCTACTGGGCCACGCAGGGAGCCGGGGACTCCGTCCTCGATGTCGGAGCACAGCCGGGTGAGCCCGGTGTCCATGACACGTGGGCCACCACGTCCGAGGCGGTGCGAAAGGGTGACGGGGAGACCATGTGCGCCCTCATGACGCCGGAGTACCGCAAGAAGCTGGAGGACATGGTCCCGGACAAGTGCGCCAAGGCGGTGGGGGAACTCTTCGCCGGCTCGGAGTCCTCGACGCTGAACGACGCGGCGTCCGGCAGTCTGCGGGAGGTGACGGTGCAGGGGGAGTGGGCAGAGGTCGTGCAGGTGCGGCCGGGCGATGCGGAGCCGTCCTACAGCTACATGGAGCGCTTCGGCGACCGATGGCGCTGGTCGCACCGGGTCCTCTTCGCGGAGTTCCACCCTGACGAGTGCCCGGGGGGCGGCTGGAGCGAAGGCGGATCGCAGGATCCCAAGTGCGGCGTGGAGTCGTTGTTCCCGTCCGACGCCTCCGGGCAGTAGCCGGCCGGCGGAAGTCCCACGGCTGCCGACGCACCCCTCCGAACCGGCAGGTACGCGGTTCGAAGGGGTGCCGGCGGTTCTCGACGAGCCCTCAGATGTCCCGGAAGATCTCGATCTGCGCCCCCACCGAGTTCAGGCGCTCCGCCAGCTCCTCGTAGCCCCGGTTGATGACGTAGACGTTCCGCAGGACCGACGTGCCCTCCGCCGCCATCATCGCCAGGAGGACCACCACCGCGGGGCGCAGGGCCGGGGGGCACATCATTTCGGCGGCGCGCCAGCGGGTCGGGCCCTCGACCAGGACGCGGTGGGGGTCGAGGAGTTGGAGGCGGCCGCCCAGGCGGTTGAGGTCCGTGAGGTAGATCGCGCGGTTGTCGTAGACCCAGTCGTGGATCAGGGTCTTGCCCTGGGCCGTCGCCGCGATGGCCGCGAAGAACGGCACGTTGTCGATGTTGAGGCCGGGGAACGGCATCGGGTGGATCTTGTCGATCGGCGCCTCCAGCTTGGAGGGGCGGACCGTCAGGTCGACCAGACGCGTACGGCCGTTGTCGGCCGCGTACTCCGGCGAGCGGTCGTGGTCGAGGCCCATCTCCTCCAGGACCGCGAGCTCGATCTCCATGAACTCGATCGGTACGCGGCGGATCGTCAGCTCCGACTCGGTCACCACGGCCGCGGCCAGCAGGCTCATCGCCTCGACCGGGTCCTCGGAGGGGGAGTAGTCCACGTCCACGTCGATCTGCGGCACGCCGTGCACGGTCAGCGTGGTCGTGCCGATGCCGTCCACCCGTACGCCCAGCGCCTCCAGGAAGAAGCACAGGTCCTGGACCATGTAGTTGGAGGAGGCGTTGCGGATGACGGTCACCCCGTCGTGGCGGGCGGCGGCCAGCAGCGCGTTCTCGGTCACGGTGTCGCCGCGCTCGGTCAGCACGATCGGGCGGTCGGGCACGACGGACGACTCCACCTGCGCGTGGTAGAGGCCCTCGGTGGCGGTGATGTCCAGACCGAAGCGGCGCAGCGCGATCATGTGCGGCTCGATGGTGCGCGTACCGAGGTCGCAGCCGCCCGCGTAGGGCAGCTTGAAGCGGTCGAGGCGGTGCAGCAGCGGGCCGAGGAACATGATGATGGAACGCGTGCGGATCGCGGCCTCGGCGTCGATCGAGTCCATGTCCAGCTCGGCCGGCGGCACGATCTCCAGGTCGACGCCGTCGTTGATCCAACGGGTGCGCACCCCGATGGAGTTGAGGACTTCCAGGAGCCGGAAGACCTCCTCGATGCGGGCGACACGGCGCAGGACCGTGCGGCCCTTGTTGAGGAGGGTGGCGCAGAGCAGCGCGACACAGGCGTTCTTGCTCGTCTTGACGTCGATGGCGCCGGAGAGCCGGCGGCGGCCGACGACCCGCAGATGCATGGGGCCGGCATAACCCAGAGACACGATCTCGCTGTCGAGCGCTTCGCCGATGCGTGCGATCATCTCAAGGCTGATGTTCTGGTTGCCGCGTTCGATCCGGTTGACCGCGCTCTGGCTGGTGGCCAGGGCCTCTGCGAGCTGCGTCTGGGTCCAGCCGCGGTGCTGGCGGGCGTCACGGATGAGCTTGCCGATGCGTACGAGGTAGTCGTCTGCCATGCCGTCACGTTATCTCAGATATGAGATGTGTCTTGCGAGGGGGTGGGCCGTCAGGGTGACGCGCTGTGCGCCGTGGGGTGACGCGGTTCATAGAGCGGCAGTTCGGCCCCGCTCGGCATCCGTACGGCGGCGAGCAGTCCCCAGCCCTGGTCGCTGATGGGCCGTGAGACCTCCACCCCACGGTCCTCCAGGGTGGTCAGCGTGCCCGTGATGTCCTCGCACATCAGGTAGAACTCGTGCTTCGGCTCGCCCGTCGTGGGGTGGACCGCGAGCTCCGCCGGTGGCAGCCGGAAGATGAGCCAGCCGCCACCCGCGTCGACATGGTCGAAGCCCAGGACGTCCTTGACGAAGGCCCGGTCGGCCTCCGCGTCCGGGGTGTAGAGGATCACATGCGCGCCGCTGAACATGGTCCGATCCTCGGCCCCTCGTGCGGCCGCGGCAATTCCTCCGCGGCCGTACGAGGGTGGGGGTGGGCCTGTCAGTTCGCGCCGCAGCCGCAGGCCCGGTGGCGGCCGCCGTGCACCGCCGCGTACGCCGAAGGCCGTGGCGCCGACACCGCGCGGGCCAGTCCGGCGGACGCCGTACGGCCCGACATGGAGTCGGCGTCGTGCACCACGCGGCCCCCGACCAGCGTGAGTCGCACCGCGGTGTCGCTGATGTCCGCGACCGGACATTTCGTTACATCCCTGTCGAGAACCACCAGATCGGCGGCCCGCCCCTCCCGGATCGTCCCGGTCTCCCCGTCCATGCGCAGCTGCCAGGCCGTGCCGTACGTGTGCATCCGCAGAGCCGAGGTGCGGCTGAGCCCCTCCAGCTCCCGGTGCAGCGGGCCCTCGCCGTGCGCCCCCTGCCGGTCGATCGCCGTCCGGATCTGGTTCCACACCTGGAGCGCGTCCACCGGCCAGTCCGAGCCGGCCGAGAGCCGCGCGCCATGGCGCTCCAGCGAGCGCGCCGGGTACATCCATCGGTGCCGCTCGGGCCCGATGTACGGCAGGAGCGCCTCCATCGTCCAGGTGTCCCGGGCCGCCCACTGCAGCTGCATGCAGGCCGCGACGCCCAGTTCGGCGAAGCGCCGCAGATCGGCCGGGTTCACCAGCTGAAGGTGCGCGACGGCGTTGCGCGCGTCACGCAGCCCGGTGGTGCGGCGGGCGTACGCGTAACCGTCGAGCGCCGTACGCACGGCACGGTCGCCGAGGCCATGGGCGTGCAGCTGCCACCCGGCCCGGTTGAACGCTGCCGTCAGCCGGCCGTAGTCACGCCCGGAAACATACAGTTCGCCCCGATTGGTGGTCGGTCGTCCCTCGCCGTCCAGATACGGCTCGATCAGCGCCGCCGTCTGCGCCGGGTACTCGATCACCCCGTCCAGGAACACCTTGATCATCCCGAAGCGGAGCCCGCGCACGCCCCCGAACTCCCGGCGCAGCCCCCGGGCGTACGCGAGGGCGGCCGCCGGGTCCTTCGCCTGCTCCGAGTCGATCCTGATCGCCGGGACGATCCGCTGCGGCAGCTTCCCCGCCGCCGACAGTGCCTGATACGTGCCCAGCTCACCGCGCCCGACCCAGGCGTCCATCATCGTGGTGACCCCGGAGGCCGCCGCCCGGCCGAGCACCCGGGCGCACGCCTCGACCAGCTCGGCCTCGCTCGGCTCCGGGATGTGCCGGGTCACCAGCGGCTGGGCGTCGTCCTTGAGCACCCCGGTCGGCCTGCCGTCCTGCCCCTTCACGATCTTCCCGCCCACCGGGTCGGGAGTGGCGGCCGTGATGCCGGCGATCTCCAGAGCGCGGGCGTTGACCCAGATGTTGTGGCCGTCGCCGCCGACCAGCGCGACCGGGCGGCGGGTCGGCAGGGTGTCCAGCAGCGAGTGGTGGGGGAGGGTGCCCTGCGGCAGCAGACCGACCGGATTCCAGTCCTCCACGACCAGCCAGCCGTCCGGCTCCTGGCCCGGGGTGTCCTTCAGGAAGCCGGTCAGGATCGCGAGGAGCTCCTCCTTCGTCGTCTCCGCGCCTTCGAGGGAGGGCCGCAGCGAGCGGCTGCCCGCACCCAGGGGATGGACGTGACCGTCGTGTATCCCGCTCATCACGGTCGCCCCGCGCGCGTCGACGACCTCGGTGTCCCGGCCGACGAGCCGGCGCAACTCGTTGCCCCGCCCGGTGGCCAGGATCCGGCCGTCGCGCCCGACGGCCACCGCCTCGACGGGACGGCCGCCGGGCAGGCCGGTGAACACCCGCGCGTTGTGCACGACCAAGGACGCGGACCGGGGGCGCGAGCCCGCCGCGGCGGGGCCGGCGGCGATCCCGACGAGACCTGCCGCACCGGCGGCGGCGAGAACGGTGCGTCGACTCAGGGAAGAAGTCATGACCACTCCAAAGATTGGCTGTGGCCGGACGTTCGCTGATTAACGTCATAACCAGTACCCTCCCCGGCCTGCGAAATCCGTACGATGGCGCGCATGTCAGGGCCCACCCTCACCGACATCGCCCGCGCGGCGGAGGTGTCCACCGCCACGGTGTCCCACGCCCTCAACGGCACGGGCCGGCTCGGTGAGTCCACACGACGCAGGGTCCGCGAGGTCGCAGCGGCCCTCGGCTACGGATCGCGCCGGACGCCGCTCACCCGCACCGGAACCCTCGGTCTCGCCGTCACCACGTACGCGGGCGAGCCCTGGAACTACCTCGAAGTACCCTACTTCTCCCGCCTGTTGACCGCCGCCACCGCCACCGCGCACGCCCATGGCTACGCCCTGACGGTCCTCCCCGCGGCGCGCGGCGGCGAGACCCTGTGGCACACCCTGACCGTCGACGGAATGCTCCTGCTCGACAGCCCCGACGGCGATCCGGTCCTGCGCGCCCTGCGGGCGCGGGGCATCCCCGTGGTCTTCGACGGCCGCCCCGCCGACCCGCGCCCCGACGACATCTGGGTCGACAACGACCACGCCACGACCACCCGGGAGGTCCTCGACCACCTGGCGGCCGCCGGCGCGCACCGGATCGCGCTGCACGCCGGATTCGGCCGCGAGTACTACACGGGCGCGGTGACCCGGGCCTACGAACAGTGGTGCGGGGAGCGGGGCCACGCCCCGCAGGTGATCGCCTTCGACCCGGACGACGCGCCCGGCCACGCCTTCGACCGGGTCTTCGCCGACCGAGCCTGCGACGCCGTCCACTCCGTCTACGACCCCGGCGGCCGCCAGGTCCACGCGGCGGCGGCCCGCCACGGTCTGCGGATCCCCGACGACCTGCTCCTGGTCTGTGCCAGCGAGGACCCGGCCTACGCCGAGGCCGACCCGCCGGTGACCACGGTGACGCTGCGGCCGGAGGCCATCGCGGAGACCGCCGTCACGACCCTGGTCGCCCGTCTCGACCCCGCACTCCCCGACCCCGAGCCGGGCGGTCTGACGATCCCGGCCCT
Source organism: Streptomyces sp. NPDC056222 (assembly GCF_042264065.1). Taxonomy (NCBI): domain Bacteria; kingdom Bacillati; phylum Actinomycetota; class Actinomycetes; order Kitasatosporales; family Streptomycetaceae; genus Streptomyces; species Streptomyces sp. NPDC056222. Next base: position 98,093 of record NZ_JBHJTL010000007.1, read on the forward strand.
GCTCCGCCCGCGTGCTTCGTCCCGCCCCAGGAGCCGGTGACGCCCTACCCCGCCGCGCGGGCGGCCGCGCGGTGCTCGGTGGGGCGGGTTCCGTACACGCGGTGGAAGGCCACGCTCAGCCCGAAGGCGCTGCCGTAGCCGACCTGTCGGGCGATCGACTCCACCGTGGCCTCGGTGCGTGCCAGCAGATCGGCGGCGAGGGCGAGCCGCCAGCCGGTCAGATACGCCATGGGCGGCTCGCCGACCAGATCGCCGAAGCGGCGGGCGAAGGTCGCTCGCGACACGCCGGTCTCCTCGGCGAGTGCCGCCACGGTCCAGGGACGTGCGGGACGGTCGTGGATCAGGCGCAGCGCGCGGCCGGCGACGGGGTCGCCGAGTGCGCGGTACCACCCGGGCGGGTCGGCCTCCGGGCGGGTGAACCACTCCCGCAGCGTCGACAGCAGCAACAGATCGAGGAGCCGGTCCAGAACGGCCTGCTGTCCCGGTTCGTCCCGGGAGACCTCCTCGGCGGTGAGGTCCAGGATCGGGCCGGGGCGCCCGTCGTTGCGCACCACGAGGACCCGGGGCAGGGCGCTCAGGAGCCGTTCCGAGACCCGGCCGCCGACCTGGTAGCTGCCGGTGAGCAGCACCGTCGGGCCGTCCAGGCTGTTCCCGCAGGTGCGCATTCCCAGGACGATGTCCTCGCTGATCTCCTCGCCGTCGGCCGTGGTGCACCGGTCGGGACCTGCCAGGACGTACAGCGGGGGCGCCTGCGACTCGGCGCTGTCGGCGAAGGAGAACGGCTCCGAGCCCACGACGATGGCCACATCGCCCTGCTCCAGCGCGACGGGCGCGGCATCCGGCGAGGCGTCGGGCGTGGCGTCGCCGGAGCCGTCGCCGGGGAGGACCCAGCCCGAGCCGCGCAACATGGTGACGAGAGTGATCGGTCTGCGGTCCGCGAACCGGATCGACCACGGCGGCGTCAGGACGTTCCGGCTGAACAGAGCTCCGTCGGACCGCACTTCGTACAGCAGACTCGCCAACGCATCCATGCGCCAAGGTTAGACGCTGAGACATCGAAATGAGCGGACAGACCATTCCACGCCTCACCGGTGAACGGTTTGACTGCTCCCATGACGATCAAGACGACGACGAACACGACGGCGAACACGACGAAGTCCGCCAAGCCGATCCTGGTCCTCGGCAGCACGGGCAAGACGGGAAGCCGCGTCGCCTCCCGCCTCCGCGAGCGGGGACACGAGGTCCGCGCCGTCTCCCGCAAGGGGCCGATCCGCTTCGACTGGACCGACGAGAGCACCTGGGAGCCGGTCCTCGCCGGTGTCGGTGCGGCCTACCTGGTCGACTCGCAGCGCGCCGACGCCGGGACGTCGATGCGCGCCTTCGCGAAGCTCGCCGCCTCCATGGGCGTCGAGCGCCTGGTGCTCCTCTCCCACAGCGACTGGGTGGCGCCGGAAGGGGAGGAGAAGCTTCCCTGTGAGCGCGCCGTGCGTGAGTCCGGCGCGCGGTGGACGATCCTCAAGCCCGCCTGGTTCTCGCAGAACTTCAGCGAGGACCCCTTCTTCCTCCGGCAGATCCTCGACGGTGACGTCGTGAGTTCGACCGGCGAGGGGCTCGAGCCGTGGCTCGACGTCGAGGACATCGCCGATGTCGCCGTGGCGGCCCTGACCGAGGACGGCCACGAAGGGCAGTCGTACGCGCTGTCCGGGCCCCGGCTGCTGAGCATGGCCGAGGCGGTCGACGAGATCGCGCGTGCCACGGGCCGCGACATCGCCCACCGCGCCGTCTCGCCGTCCGACTTCGCGGCGTACGGTGCGCGGCAGGGAGTGTCGGAGGAGCATGTGGAGCTGCTGAACATGCTCTACGGCTGGATCAGGGAAGGCCGTTTCGCCCGGCTCGGCGACGGTGTCCGGCGCGCGCTCGGCCGCGAACCGCGCGACTTCGCCGAGTATGTCCGGACAACGGCCGCGACCGGGGTGTGGCTCGGCTGACCGGACGGACATCAGGATGATGCCCGTCACAGTCATGCCGGGCATGACCGGGCCGCGGTGATGCACTAGAGTTATCTCGACATCGAGATAACTGCTTACGGCGCACCGCGGCCGCCCACCCGGTAAGGGTTACCTAACTAAGCCTTACCTTAGCGGATCGGCGAGGAGTCGTGGCGGCAGCATGGCGGTAATACGCGCACATTGATGAAGGAGACTGTCGTGTCGGCGAACAGCTTCGACGCCCGCAGCACGCTGCGCGTGGGCGACGAGTCGTACGAGATCTTCAAGCTGGACAAGGTCGAGGGCTCCGCGCGCCTTCCCTACAGCCTGAAGGTGCTTCTGGAGAACCTCCTCCGCACCGAGGACGGCGCGAACATCACCGCCGACCACATCCGGGCCCTGGGCGACTGGGACTCGCAGGCCCAGCCGAGCCAGGAGATCCAGTTCACGCCGGCCCGCGTGATCATGCAGGACTTCACCGGTGTGCCCTGCGTCGTCGACCTCGCCACCATGCGTGAGGCCGTCGCCGCGCTCGGCGGTGACCCGGCGAAGATCAACCCGCTCTCCCCGGCCGAGATGGTCATCGACCACTCCGTCATCGCCGACAAGTTCGGCACCAACGACGCCTTCGCGCAGAACGTCGAGCTGGAGTACGGCCGCAACAAGGAGCGCTACCAGTTCCTGCGCTGGGGCCAGACCGCCTTCGACGACTTCAAGGTCGTCCCGCCCGGCACCGGCATCGTCCACCAGGTGAACATCGAGCACCTGGCCCGTACGGTCATGGTCCGCAACGGCCAGGCCTACCCGGACACCCTCGTCGGCACCGACTCGCACACCACGATGGTCAACGGCCTCGGCGTGCTGGGCTGGGGCGTCGGCGGCATCGAGGCCGAGGCCGCCATGCTCGGCCAGCCGGTCTCCATGCTGATCCCGCGCGTCGTCGGCTTCAAGCTGACCGGCGAGCTGCCGACCGGCACCACCGCCACCGACCTGGTCCTCACGATCACCGAGATGCTGCGCAAGCACGGCGTCGTCGGCAAGTTCGTCGAGTTCTACGGTGAGGGCGTCGCCGCCACCTCCCTCGCGAACCGCGCCACCATCGGCAACATGTCGCCCGAGTTCGGCTCCACCGCCGCGGTCTTCCCGATCGACGGCGAGACGCTGAACTACCTCAAGCTCACCGGCCGCTCCGCGCAGCAGGTCGCGCTCGTCGAGGCGTACGCCAAGGAGCAGGGCCTCTGGCTGGACCCCTCCGCCGAGCCCGACTTCTCCGAGAAGCTGGAGCTCGACCTCTCCACGGTCGTCCCCTCCATCGCCGGCCCGAAGCGCCCGCAGGACCGCATCGTCCTGGCCAACGCGGCCCAGCAGTTCGCGCTGGACGTGCGCAACTACGTGGACGAGGTCGACGAGGCGGGCAAGGAGTCCTTCCCGGCCTCCGACTCCCCGGCGAACCACCCCAACGGCGCCCCGTCGAAGCCGGTCACCGTGACCGCCCCCGACGGCTCGACGTACGAGATCGACCACGGCGCCGTCACCGTCGCCGCGATCACCTCCTGCACCAACACCTCGAACCCGTACGTCATGGTCGCCGCCGCGCTCGTCGCGAAGAAGGCCGTGGAGAAGGGCCTGACCCGCAAGCCGTGGGTCAAGACCACCCTCGCCCCGGGCTCGAAGGTCGTCACCGACTACTTCGACAAGGCGGGCCTGACCCCGTACCTCGACAAGGTCGGCTTCAACCTCGTCGGCTACGGCTGCACGACCTGCATCGGCAACTCCGGCCCGCTGCCGGAGGAGGTCTCCAAGGCCGTCAACGACCACGACCTGGCCGTGACCTCGGTCCTCTCGGGCAACCGGAACTTCGAGGGCCGCATCAACCCCGACGTCAAGATGAACTACCTGGCCTCCCCGCCGCTGGTCGTCGCGTACGCCCTCGCGGGTTCCATGAAGGTGGACATCACCAAGGACGCGCTCGGTACCGACACCGAGGGCAAGCCGGTCTACCTGGCGGACATCTGGCCCTCCGAGGCCGAGGTGAACGACGTCGTCGCCAACGCCATCGGCGAGGACATGTTCAACAAGTCCTACCAGGACGTCTTCGCGGGCGACGCCCAGTGGCAGGCGCTGTCCATCCCGACCGGCAACACCTTCGAGTGGGACGCCGAGTCCACCTACGTCCGCAAGCCCCCGTACTTCGAGGGCATGACGATGGAGACCACGCCGGTCACCGACATCGCCGGCGCCCGCGTCCTGGCAAAGCTGGGCGACTCGGTCACCACCGACCACATCTCCCCGGCCGGTGCCATCAAGGCCGACACCCCGGCCGGCAAGTACCTCACCGAGCACGGTGTGGAGCGTCGTGACTTCAACTCCTACGGCTCGCGCCGTGGTAACCACGAGGTCATGATCCGCGGCACCTTCGCCAACATCCGCCTGCGCAACCAGATCGCGCCGGGCACCGAGGGCGGCTTCACCCGCGACTTCACCGTCGAGGGTGCCCCGGTCTCCTTCATCTACGACGCCTCGCAGAACTACCAGGCCGCCGGCACCCCGCTGGTCATCCTGGGCGGCAAGGAGTACGGCTCCGGCTCGTCCCGCGACTGGGCCGCCAAGGGCACCGCGCTCCTCGGCGTCAAGGCCGTCATCACCGAGTCGTACGAGCGCATCCACCGCTCGAACCTCATCGGCATGGGCGTCCTCCCGCTCCAGTTCCCGGCCGGCCAGTCGGCCGACTCGCTCGGCCTGACCGGCGAGGAGACCTTCTCCATCGCGGGCATCACCGAGCTGAACGAGGGCACCACCCCGAGCACCGTCAAGGTCACCACCGACACCGGTGTCGAGTTCGACGCGGTCGTCCGCATCGACACCCCCGGTGAGGCGGACTACTACCGCAACGGCGGCATCATGCAGTACGTGCTGCGCAACCTGATCCGCGGCTGAAGGATCCGGTAGCAGCGAAGGGCCGCACCCCCCTCACGGGGAGTGCGGCCCTCTCGCGTCCACGCCTCGCTAACCGAGCAGCTCGACCTCCGCGAGCGTGCCCGGTGCGGCGGCCACCAGCCGGTACTTCGCGTACGAGCCGGGTGCGGCGACCGAGAAGACCCGGGTCTGCCGGTCCCAGGCGAACGACTCGCCCGCGCGCCGGTCCAGGTCCTTCCACGTGGTGCCGTCGGTCGAGCCCTGGAGGACCCAGCCGGCCGGCGCCTTGTCCCGTGCGGACGAGGTCAGCGTGTACTGGACGGCCCGGACCGGCTTCGCCACCGGCAGATCCACGCTGGCGACGGCGCCTTCCGTGGCCGAGGTGTTGTCGAAGAGCGGCCCGACGCCGGTGATCGCGTCCGTACGGGGCGAGGGAGCCTTGCCCGCCGGGGTGACGGAGACCGGGCCCGCGTTCGCGCCCGTGCCCCACGCCGAGGGCTTCGGCCCCATCTCGAACTTCAGCGTGCCGCCCTTGGCGAGCAGCTCGTGCGGCAGCGCGGTGGAGTTCCACTGCCGGCCGTCGACCTTCACGCCCTGGACGTAGACGTTCGTCGCACTGTTGCGCGGCGCCTCGACGACCAGCGTGCGCCCGTTGTCCATGCGGACCGTCACCTTGCTGAACAGCGGCGAGCCGATCGCGTACTCCCCGCTGCCCATCACCAGCGGATAGAAGCCGAGCGCGGAGAAGAGGTACCAGGCGGACTGCTCGCCGTTGTCCTCGTCACCGTGGTAGCCCTGCCCGATCTCGCTGCCGGTGTACAGCCGGGACAGCACCTCGCGTACCTTCTCCTGCGTCTTCCAGGGCTGCCCGGCCGCGTTGTACATGTACGGGACGTGGTGGGCCACCTGGTTGGAGTGCCCGTACATGCCCATCCGGACGTCCCGGGCCTCGGTCATCTCATGGATGACGCTGCCGTAGGAGCCGACGAACTCGGGGCTCGCGGTCTCCGGAGTGGAGAAGTACGTGTCCAGCTTCTGCCCGAGACCCTTGCGGCCGCCGTACAGCTGGGCGAGGCCACGCGAGTCCTGCGGGGCCGTGAAGGCGTAGCCCCAGCCGTTGGTCTCGGTGTAGTCGTACCCCCAGATCCGCGGGTCGTACTGCGCGGAAGGCACCCGCCAGCCGCCCTTCAGGTCGCGCCCCTGGAAGAAGCCGGCCTTGGAGTCGAAGAGGGAGACGTAGCTCTGGGCGCGCGAGAGGAAGTACGTCGCCTCCTCCTGGTACCGCTTCTTGCCGGTCTTCTTGTGCAGCGCCTGCGCCATCTTCGCGATGCCGTAGTCGTTGAGGTAGCCCTCCAGCGACCAGGACAGGCCCTCGTGGGTCTCCGTCGACGCATAGCCGAGGAAGGGAGAGGTCTCCATGCCCTTGCGGCCCACGCCCCGGCTCGGCGGCACGACCGTCGCGTTCTTCAGCGCCGCCTCGTACGCCGCCTCGGCGTCGAAGTCCACGCCCTTGACGAACGCGTCGGCGAACGCCACGTCCGAGGAGGTGCCGGTCATCAGGTCGGCGTAGCCGGGGGAGGACCAGCGGGAGATCCAGCCGCCGTCCTTGTACTGCTGCACGAAGCCGTCGACCAGCTCACCGGCCTTGTTCGGGGTGAGGAAGGAGTACGCGGGCCACGTCGTGCGGTAGGTGTCCCAGAAGCCGTTGTTGACGTACACCTCCCCGTCGACGATCTTCGCCCCGGTACGGGTCGGGGTGTCCGGGCCCGTCATGGGGGAGAAGGGGCTGGCGTACTGGTTCTTCCCGCCGACCTTCTCGAAACCGGAGTTGGGGTAGAGGTAGAGCCGGTAGAGGCTGGAGTAGAGCGTCACCAGCTGGTCGTGGGTCGCGCCCTCGACCTCCACCCGCTCCAGGATCCGGTCCCAGGCGTCCTGCGCCCGCTCCCTGACCTGCTCGAAGCGGGTGCCCTCGCGGATCTCGCCGGCGAGGTTGGCCTTCGCCTGGTCCACGGATATCAGCGAGGTCGCGATCCGGAGGGTGACCGTGCGGTCGGCGCCCGCGTCGAAGCGGAGGTGGCCCTTCACGCCCTGCGCCGCGGAGCCGGTGACCGGCGCGTCGAAGACGCCGTACACGAACATCCGGGTGGCGCCGGTCGAAAGACCGCTCTTGACGTCGGAGAAGCCGGTGAACGAGCTCGTCGCCGGGTCGAGGGTCAGCCCGCCCTCCTCGGTGACGTTGTCGAAGACGACGCTCGCGTCCTCACCCGGATAGGTGAAGCGCATCATCGCCGCGTGATCCGTGGGGGTGATCTCCGCCTTCAGACCGTTCTCGAAGGTGACGCCGTACAGATGAGGCTTCGCCGTCTCCTTCTCGTGACGGAAGGCCAGCGCCCGCCCGACCCGGTCCGTCGCCGGAGTGCCGGCCGCCGCCGAGGGCATCACCTGGAAGGTCTGCCGGTCGCCCATCCAGGGACTCGGCTCATGGCTGACGGCGAACGCCTGCACGGCGGGCAGATTGTCCGCGTTGTTGGCGCGCGCGTACTCGTACAGCCAGCTCTTGGAGGCCGCGTTGGTCACCGGCGTCCAGAAGTTGAAGCCATGCGGGACGGCGGTCGCGGGGAAGGTGTTGCCGCGCGAGAACGCACCGCTGGAGTTCGTGCCGCGGGTCGTGGAGGCGTAGTCCGAGAGCCGGTCGAGACGCTTCTCGGGAGCCTTCGCCTTCAGAGCGATGTCGTCGATCCAGCCCTGGAACTTCGCCGGCCCCTTGGGGGAGTCGTACGCGACCAGGATCCGGTCGACGGTCTTACCGGCCGCGACCGCGCCGATCCGCGAGCTCACCTGGTTCCACTGGTTGACGTAGAGCCGCTTGGCGGCGCCCTGGCCCTGCGGGGTCAGGAGCCCGCCGTGGGAGTCGACGGCCCGCAGATCACTCAGATAGGTGCCGTCGGTGAAGGCCAGGTCCACCGACACGTTCGTGGCGGGGTAGTTGAGGTCCGTCTCCGGCAGGGACGGGAAGACCCGGTACGACAGCTCGGTGTCCCGGGCGATCCGGGTGTCCACGTCGAAGATCCTGTTGTACGAGTACGCCCGGCCGTCGGCCTTGTGCGTGCCGGCGTAGCGCAGCGCCCGCTTGCCGGTGAAGCCGGCGTTGGCCTTGGCGGTGGGGGAGCCGCCGGGACCGCGGTCGACCTGGCTGCGCATCTCCTCGGGGACGGGGGCCGAGGTGTCCCCGTTCGAGAACTGAACGTCCGCCAGCTGGGTGAGTCCCGCGCCGCCGTTCTTCGTGACCTCCAGGCGGTAGTGCGCGTACGCCGTGTCGTTCGCGAAGTCGTACGTCCTCGTCTCGAAGCGCTTGGCGAAGGTCTGGCCCTCCCGGGTGTCGAGGACCTTCCACTCCTTGCCGTCCGCCGAGCCCTGGAGCGTCCAGTCGCGGGGGTCGCGCTCGGCGGCGTCGTTCGCCGAAGTCAGCGCGTAGGTCACCACCTTGACCGGCTCGGCGAGGTCGAACTCGATCCAGGCGGTCGGCTCGAAAACCAGCCATTTCGTGCCGGACTGAAGGTCGACCAGGTTCTCCTTGGTCTCGCCCGCGCCCGCGTTCTCGCCGCTGGCCCGCAGCTCCGTCACCCTGTCGGTGACATTGCCCGGTATGCCGCTCGCGAAGCCGCCGTCGACCCCTGATGTCCGTTTGGTGCCGTCCGCGCCGACCTCCACCGTGTTGCGCCAGGTGGGTTGAGTTTCGTCGGCTTCGAACGAGGTGGTGAATTCCTGTGCGCTTGTGTCCGTTTGGCCGGGAAGTGCCTGTGCCACCGAGGGCACCGAGCCCAGTACCAATGCCGACGCGGCCACCAGGGCGGCGGCTGCGAGGGGGTGGTTTCTGGACCCTGATCGGGTGCGAATTCTGGGCTCCATGCCGTGTCGCCGCTCCTGCCACTGGATCTAGACAACGTTGTCATCCGAATGAAGCAAATCCAGTAGGGGGCCAAGTGGCCGATGGTGTCAAGGGTGTTGACGACAAGTCGAGGGATGAAACGGTACAGATACAGCGGGGATATCCCCGAGGTCTCAACTCGGGAAAGACTGCCGCTCAAACCTGCTTTCGATCTTGCTCACTCGAAGGGAAGTGGACTATACCTGTCGGCGTCCAGCCCGTCGTACCACTCACACGGCGGCACGACGCCTGTACGACCCAAGCTGCATTCGAATGCGGTGGCGGGGCCCTTCGCCTTGGCGAGCAGATAACGGGCGACCGGTACACCGCCTGAGTCCTGAATGAAGGCGAGGACTTGAGCATGGGATCCACCTCCGCGCACAACCACGAAGGCCCCGGCCGCCGCGATCTGATCAAGCGCTCCGCCGCTCTCGGTCTGATCTCGGTGCCGACGATGAGCTTCCTGTCCGCCTGTGCCACCGGTGGTGGCGGCGGCGACCAGGGGCCGAAGGCCGCCGGCGGCGCGAAGACCGCGAAGAACCCGCTCGGCGTCAAGAACGGCGCCCCGCTCGAAGCGTTCATCTTCAAGGGCGGCCTGGGCGACCAGTACGCCAAGGACGCGGAGGCCGACTACAAGGCCACGTACGGCGCCGAGGTCAAGCACACGGGCACCCAGCAGGTCGGCCCCAAGCTGACGCCGCGCTTCGCGGGCGGCAACCCGCCGGACGTCATCGACAACTCCGGCGCCGACCACCTGGACATGAACAAGCTCTCCACCCAGGGGCAGCTCCAGGACCTGGGCCAGCTCCTCGACGCCGCCTCCATGGACGACCCGGCCAAGAAGATCCGGGACACGATCCACCCGAGCACCATCGAGAAGGGCAAGCACGGCGACAAGTTCGACGTGCTGTACTACGCCTTCACGATCTACGGCACCTGGTACTCGCAGAAGCTGCTCGAGTCCAAGGGCTGGGCGTACCCCAAGACCCTCGACGAGATGGTCACGCTCTGCGGCGAGATCAAGAAGGCCGGCATCGCCCCCTGGACGTACGCCGGCAAGTTCCCGTACTACGTCCACTTCAACCTCTTCGCGCAGATCGCCAAGATCGGCGGCATGGAGAAGTGGATCGCGATCGACAACCTCGAGCCCAACGCCTGGACCGGCAACGACGCGGTCAAGGAGGTCGTCGAGCACTACGAGGAGCTGGCGGCCAAGAAGTACTTCCTCGAAGGCAGCCAGGGCCTGACCCACATCCAGTCGCAGACCGCCTGGAACAAGGGCAAGGCCGTCTTCATCCCGAACGGCTCCTGGGTCGAGAACGAGGCCGCCCCGACCACCCCCGCCGACTTCGGCATGGCGGTCGGCGCCCTCTTCGACGGCACCGGCGACAAGATGCCGCACGGCACCCTGCGCGCCGAGCCGAGCGAGCCGTACCTGGTCTCGGCCAAGGGCAAGAACCCGGCCGGCGGTATGGAGCTGCTGCGCATCATGCTCTCGAAGAAGCACGCGCAGAACTTCGCCACCAAGGTGAAGTCCCTGACCTGTGTCATGGACGCCACCGAGGGCATGACGCTCTCGCCCGGCCTCGCCTCCGCCAGCAAGGTCTTCAAGGAGGCCGGCACCAACCTGATCAGCCTTCAGCTGCAGGAGTGGTACCCGGCGCTGACGGACGAGAAGATCGGTGGTCTGACGGGTCAGCTGCTCGCCGGCGAGCTGAAGGCGGCCGACTGGATCAAGAGGACCCAGGAGGAATGCGACAAGGTGGCCAAGGACAGCTCCGTCGCCAAGTTCAAGCGCACCGCCTGACCTGCTGATCCAGTACAAAGAGGGGAAGGGCCGGGGAGCACCATGCAACACGGCAAATACCGATTCATCGTGGGCTTCCTGGCCCTGCCTCTGATCATTTACGCGCTCTTCGTGATCTCGCCGTTTGTCCAGGCGTTCCAGATCTCGATGACCGACTGGTCCGGGCTCGTGGGAACGGCCGAGTTCGTCGGCCTGGACAACTTCCAGAAGCTCTGGGACAGCGACGACTTCTGGAACGCACTGCGCCACAACATCTACATGCTGGTGCTGGTCCCGGTCGTCACGCTCGGTCTGGGCCTCTTCTTCGCCTTCATGCTGAATGTCGGCGGCCGGCGCAGGAGGAACGAGGTCGTCACCGGTGTGGCGGGCTCGAAGATGTACAAGTTCGTCTTCTTCTTCCCGCAGGTCATCTCGATCACGATCGTCGCCGTCATCTGGTTCAACATCTACAACCCGGACCCGCAGGACGGCATGCTCAACTCGCTGCTGGGCGCGGTGGGCCTGGACAGCCTGCAGAACTCCTGGCTGGGCGAGAAGAGCCTCGCGCTGTGGTGCATCAGCGCGGTCATGGTCTGGGGCCACGTCGGCTTCTTCGTGGTGCTCTTCTCCGCGGCGATGGCCTCCGTCCCCCGGGACATCTACGAAGCGGCCCTGCTCGACGGGGCCAACCGCTTCCACACCTTCTTCAAGATCACCCTGCCGCTGCTGTGGGACACGGTCCAGACCGGCTGGGTGTACATGGGCATCATCGCGCTCGACGCATTCGCCCTGGTCCAGATCATGTCGGTGAACATGGGCGGCCCGGACGGCGCCACGGACGTCATGCCGCTGAGGCTCTATCTGACGGCCTTCCGCGACAGCCAGTTCGGCTACGCCTCCGCCATGGGCATCGCGATGCTCATTGTCACGATGACCTTCGCAGTGCTCACGATGCGCTTCGCGCGCCGTGAGCGGATCGAGTACTAGGGGTACGGCGGATGACGACCGAAGAGATCGAGAAGGTGGCGCCGGAGACGACGCCCGCCACCGTCACCAAGAAGCTCGGCCCGACGACCGGCCGCACCTCCGAGGGCGGCATCCTCAACGTCTTCTCCCACGGCATCCTGATCGTCTGGGGCCTCATGGTGGGCGTCCCGCTGCTCTGGGTGCTGTGGAGCGCCTTCAAGGACAGCAACGGCATCCTCACCGACCCGTGGGGCCTGCCGACGGTCCTGCACTGGGAGAACTGGTCCAACGCGTGGAACGACGCGAACATGGGCCAGTACTTCATCAACACCGTCATCGTGGTCGGCGGCTCCGTCATCGGCACCATGGTGCTCGGCTCGATGGCTGCGTACGTCCTGGCCCGCTTCACCTTCCCGGGCAACAGGTTCATCTACTACCTGTTCGTGGCGGGCATGTCGTTCCCGGTCTTCATGCTGGTCATCCCGCTCTTCTTCGTGCTGCGGGACTTCCCGGGAAGCTCGCTCCTCGCGACGTACCACGGCCTGATCCTGGTCTACATCGCCTACTCGCTGCCGTTCACCGTCTTCTTCATGACGGCGTTCTTCCGCACGCTGCCGACCTCGGTGGCGGAGGCGGCGATGATCGACGGCGCCTCGCACACCCGGACGTTCTTCCAGGTGATGGTGCCGATGGCCAAGCCCGGCCTGATCAGCATCGGCATCTTCAACTTCCTGGGCCAGTGGAACCAGTATCTGTTGCCGATGGTGCTCAATCAGCAGGAGGACAAGTACGTCCTGACGCAGGGGCTCGCGATGATCGCGCTGCAGCAGGGGTACGAGAACGACTGGGGCGCCCTCATGGCCGGCATGATGATCGCCATGCTGCCCGTGCTCGTCGTGTACACGATCTTCCAGCGACAGGTGCAGTCCGGCCTCACCGCCGGGGCGCTGAAGTAGCCCACCCACACCCACGAGCGAGGCCCCGGCGGGACATCCCGCCGGGGCCTCGGCCGTGTCGGGCCGGGTGTCCGGGGGTAGCCGCGGTGTCAGGCCGGGAACGCCGTGGCGGCCGGGCTCATTCGAGCCCGCTCGCGCTCAGGTCTTGACGGGGGACAGGCCGAAAGGCTCATCTTAGAGTTCACAAGTTGGAGAAGTAGCCGGGGTCCCATTGGCGTGGCCCCGGCCGGGGACGGTGCACGCGCCGTCCATCGCAGGCGGGAGTGGATGAGTCGATGGAGACTCCGGGGTCGCAGACATCTCTGCACAGGGCCAATCTCGAACGGGTCGTCCGTGCGGTACGCATGGCCGGCTCGCTCACCCAGGCGGAGATCGCCCGGGCGACCGGGCTGTCCGCCGCCACGGTCTCCAACATCGTGCGGGAGCTGAAGGACGGCGGGACCGTCGAGGTCACCCCCACCTCCGCGGGCGGGCGCCGGGCCCGCAGCGTCTCGCTCTCCGGCGACGCGGGCATCGTCATCGGCGTCGACTTCGGCCATACGCACCTGCGGGTCGCCGTCGGCAACCTCGCCCACCAGGTCCTCGCCGAGGAGTCCGAGCCGCTCGATGTCGACGCCTCCTCCGCGGAGGGCTTCGACCGGGCGGAACGGCTGGTCACACGGCTGATCCAGGCCACCGGCATCGGCCGCGACAAGGTCGTCGGCGTCGGCCTCGGCGTACCGGGTCCGATCGACGTCTCCTCCGGCACGCTCGGCTCCACCTCGATCCTGCCGGGCTGGAGCGGGATCAACCCGGCCGACGAGCTCTCCGGCCGGCTCGGCGTGCCCGTGTACGTCGACAACGACGCCAATCTCGGCGCGCTCGGCGAGCTCGTCTGGGGCAGTGGGCGAGGGGTCAAGGACCTGGCCTACATCAAGGTCGCCAGCGGCGTCGGAGCGGGCCTCGTCATCGACGGACGGGTCTACCGAGGCCCCGGAGGCACCGCGGGCGAGATCGGGCACATCACGATCGACGAATCGGGCCCTGTCTGCCGCTGCGGCAACCGCGGCTGCCTGGAGACCTTCACCGCCGCCCGGTACGTCCTGCCGCTGCTCCAGCCCGGCCACGGGTCCGATCTGACGATGGAACGGGTCGTCCAGCTGGCGCGCGAGGGCGACCCGGGGTGCCGGCGTGTGGTGGCCGACGTGGGCCGCCACATCGGCAGCGGTGTCGCCAACCTCTGCAACCTGCTGAACCCCAGCCGGGTGGTCCTCGGGGGCGACCTCGCGGAGGCCGGTGAGCTGGTGCTCGCCCCGATCCGCGACTCCGTCTCGCGCTATGCCATCCCCAGCGCCGCGCGCCAGCTGTCGCTGGCCCCGGGGGCTCTCGGCGGACGGGCCGAGGTGCTGGGCGCACTGGCCCTCGCGCTGAGCGAAATGGGTGATTCGACCCTGTTGGAGGGTGCCCTTCCCGGTGCCGCTCCCGCCGCCGCTCCGGCCTCCACTCCTGCCTTCACTTAGATAACGGATGGCACCGTTGTCATCTCGTTAAGGATTTACTCCTTGACGTCGGGGTTGCGGCCGAGTTGACTTCCAGCCACCTCGGCCGCAATGTCGCGGCCTCGTCAGGGAGGCAACCCCACATGAACGCATTGACGCGTCGCGTCGTCATAGGCACGGCCGCCGTTTCGATGGCCCTCTCCGTCGCCGCCTGTGGCAAGGCGGGCGACAGCGACTCGGGTAACGGGAACGGCGGTGACAGCAAGACCATCGGTCTGCTGCTGCCGGAGAACAAGACCACGCGTTACGAGACCTTCGACCGTCCGATCATCGAGGACAAGATCAAGGCTCTCTGCTCGGACTGCGAGGTCAAGTACAACAACGCCGCGCAGGACACCGAGACGCAGAAGAAGCAGTTCGACGCGCTCGTCACGCAGGGCGTGAAGGTCATCATCCTGGACTCGGTCGACTACAAGGCCACCAAGTCCTGGGTCCAGCAGGCCGAGAAGAAGGGCGTCAAGGTCGTCGCGTACGACCGTCTGGCCGAGGGCCCGATCTCCGCCTACGTGAGCTACGACAACGAGAAGATCGGCCGCCTGCAGGGCGAGGGCCTCGTGAAGGCGCTCGGCGACAAGGCCAAGGACGCCAACGTTGTCATGATCAACGGCTCGCCGACCGACCCGAACGCCCCGCTGTTCAAGAAGGGCGCCCACAGCGTCCTCGACAGCGCCGTCAAGAAGGTCGTCTACGAGCAGGACATCCCGGACTGGTCCCCGGACGAGGCCAACAAGAAGATGGGTGCCGCCATCGACTCGCTGGGCAAGGACGGCTTCCAGGGCGTCTACTCGGCCAACGACGGCATGGCCGGCGGCATCATCACCGCCCTCGCCAAGCAGGGCATCAAGGTCCCGGTCGGCGGCCAGGACGCCGAGCTCGCCGGTCTGCAGCGCATCCTGAAGGGCGACCAGTCCTTCACGATCTACAAGCAGATCAAGCCGGAGGCCGAGACCACCGCCGAGATCGCGGTCCGCCTGCTCAAGGGCGAGAAGATCGACGACCTGGTTCCCACCAAGGTCACCAGCCTGACCGGTGAGTTCAAGGACATCCCGGCGAAGCTGTACGACGCGCAGGTGGTCACCAAGGGCGACATCGCCGGAACGATCATCAAGGACGGCGTCTACAAGGCCGCCGACATCTGCACCGCCGAGTACAAGGCGGCCTGCGAGGCGGCGGGCATCAAGTAACACCCGCTGCCGGTACGGCCCTTCGACCCACTGACCTCCTTCGAAGCGGCCCCCGGTCCGGTCCGGCGCACCCCGCCCCGTTCAACGCCCCGCAAGCGGGGGCGGGGCGCCGGACTCCTCTCACAGCCCCTCTGTGCTCTTCGCACCACCATCCCCGCCGGTCAGGCGGCGAAGGAGATGATTCACGTGTCCGCTACGCCCGTGCTGGCGTTGCGCGGAGTCTCCAAGCGGTTCGGCGCCGTCCAGGTGCTCACCGACGTAGAACTGGAGATCCACGCCGGTGAGGTCGTCGCCCTGGTCGGCGACAACGGCGCCGGCAAGTCGACCCTCGTCAAGACGATCTCGGGCGTTCACCCGATCGACGAGGGCGTCATCGAGTGGGACGGCAACCCCGTCCAGATCGCCAAGCCCCACGACGCCCAGAACCTCGGGGTCGCCACCGTCTACCAGGACCTGGCGCTCTGCGACAACCTCGACGTCGTCGCCAACCTGTTCCTCGGCAGCGAGCTCCGCTCCGCGTCCGTCCTCGACGAGATCGCGATGGAGAAGCGCGCCAAGGAGCTCCTGGACACCCTGTCCATTCGCATTCCGTCGGTCCGCATCCCCGTCGCGGCGCTCTCCGGCGGTCAGCGTCAGGTCGTGGCCATCGCCCGCGCCCTGATCGGCGACCCCAAGATCGTCATCCTGGACGAGCCCACCGCCGCACTCGGCGTCGAGCAGACCGCACAGGTGCTCGACCTCGTGGAGCGGCTGCGCGAGCGCGGCCACGGAGTCATCCTCATCAGCCACAACATGGCCGACGTCCGCGCCGTCGCGGACAAGGTCGCGGTCCTCCGGCTGGGCCGCAACAACGGTGTCTTCGACGTGAAGGACACCAGCCACGAGACGATCATCGCCGCCATCACCGGTGCCACGGACAACGCCGTGACCCGTCGGCAGGCCCGTACGGCCTCGGCCACGGCCACGAAGGAGGACGCGAAGTGAGCGACCTCGCCAAGACCCCCGAGACGCCCGAGAGCACCGGCACCGCGGCGCCCGAGGCCGCCGTGCCCGCCCAGGCCTCCCCCGTCGAGGCCTCTGCCGCCCCGATTCCCGCCGTCGACCCGCGCCTGCTGGTCCGCGAGCAGGGCATCAAGGGCTACTGGACCGAGTTCAACCGCAAGATCCGCGGCGGCGAACTCGGCTCCCTGCCCGTCGTCCTGGGCCTGATCGTCATCGCGATCGTCTTCCAGGTCCAGAACAGCAACTTCCTCTCGGCGAGCTCCGTCGCCAACATCGCGGTCTACTCCTCCGGCCTCGGCATCATGGCCGTCGGCATCGTCTTCGTCCTCATCCTGGGCGAGATCGACCTGTCGATGGGCTCGGTCGCCGGCGTCGGCGCCGCCGTCTGGGCCGTACTCAACGTCACCAACGGAATGAACGACCTGCTCTCGGTCGTCATCGCCGTCGCCTCCGGCCTCCTCATCGGCCTGCTCCACGGCTTCTTCTTCGCCAAGATCGGCGTCCCGGCCTTCGTGGTCACCCTCGCCGGCTTCCTCGGCTGGAGCGGCCTGCAGATCTGGATGATGGGCAAGGAGGGCTCGATCAACGCCCCCACCGGCTCGATCGTGGAGAACCTC
This sequence comes from Streptomyces sp. NPDC056222, assembly GCF_042264065.1. NCBI lineage: Bacteria > Bacillati > Actinomycetota > Actinomycetes > Kitasatosporales > Streptomycetaceae > Streptomyces > Streptomyces sp. NPDC056222. The sequence continues at coordinate 114,974 of NZ_JBHJTL010000007.1, forward strand.
ACCGCGTACTACTTCGAGGACAAGGCCGCCGCGTACGGCCTGGCCCTCGTGGCGGTCCTCGCCTACGCCGGCTCGCTGCTCCTCGACGCCAAGCGTCGCAAGGCCGCGGCGCTGCCGTCCCGCCCCACCAGCGAGATCGTGCTCCGCACGGCCGTCGTCGCGATCCTCTGCTTCGTCGTCGCGTACGTCCTGAACGAGCCCGAGGGCGCCCGCGGCCTGCCGCTGGCCCTGGTCCTCTTCCTCGCCGTCCTGGTGATCGCGGACTTCGTCGCCCGCCGCACGCTGTTCGGCCGCAAGGTCTTCGCGGTCGGCGGCAACGCCGAGGCCGCCCGCCGCGCGGGCATCAACGTCGACCGGATCCGGATCCTGGTCTTCGGCCTCTCCGGAATGCTCGCCGCCTTCGGCGGCCTCTTCGTGGCCAGCCTCTCCGGCGGCGCCACCAAGAGCCTCGGCAGCGGCAACACGCTGATGCTGGTCATCGCGGCTGCCGTGATCGGCGGCACCAGTCTCTTCGGCGGCCGCGGCAAGGTCTGGTCGGCACTCCTTGGAATGATCGTCATCCAGTCGATCCAGCAGGGCCTGAACATGATCGGAATGGCCAACGAGATCCAGTTCATGATCACCGGCGCGGTGCTCCTCGCCGCGGTCGTGATCGACTCGGTCTCGCGGAGGACCCAGAAGACAGCGGGTCGCGCGTAGCCTCTGTTACGTACTCCACAGTGCTCGGCGCCGGAGAACCGGCGCCGGGCACTGCTGCGTCTGGTCCTGTGCACCGCCCGTACGCTCAGCGGTGTGTCGGCCACACGCGTGACGCGCACCCCGCCGCCCGATGACCACGGTCGGGGGCGGAACATTAGACTCGACCAATCGGCAAGCTCGACCAGCTCAATGGCAAGGAGGCACGGGTGGCATTGCTGACCCGTATCAGGGGACCGCGCGATCTGGACCGGCTCTCCCCGGAACAGCTGGACCAGCTGGCCGCGGAGATCAGGACGTTTCTCGTGGACGCCGTCTCCAAGACCGGCGGCCACCTCGGCCCCAACCTCGGTGTGGTCGAGCTGACCATCGCCCTGCACCGGGTGTTCGACTCCCCGAAGGACAAGGTCCTCTGGGACACCGGCCACCAGAGCTACGTCCACAAGCTGCTCACGGGCCGCCAGGACTTCTCCAGGCTCAAGATGAAGGGCGGCCTCTCCGGCTACCCCGCTCAGGCCGAGTCCGAGCACGACGTCATCGAGAACTCGCACGCCTCGACCGTCCTCGGCTGGGCCGACGGCCTCGCCAAGGCCAACGAGGTCCTGAAGAAGGACGACCACGTCGTCGCCGTCATCGGCGACGGAGCCCTGACGGGCGGCATGGCCTGGGAGGCGCTGAACAACATCGCCGCCGCGAAGGACCGCCCGCTGGTCATCGTCGTCAACGACAACGAGCGCTCCTACGCGCCCACAATCGGCGGCCTCGCCAACCACCTGGCCACCCTCCGTACCACCGACGGCTACGAGCGCTTCCTCGCCCGCGGCAAGGACATCCTGGAGCGCACCCCCGTCGTCGGGAAGCCGCTCTACGAGACCCTGCACGGCGCCAAGAAGGGGCTCAAGGACTTCATCGCCCCGCAGGGCATGTTCGAGGACCTCGGCCTGAAGTACGTCGGTCCGATCGACGGCCACGACATCGAGGCCCTGGAGTCCGCCCTGACGCGCGCCAAGCGCTTCGGCGGCCCGGTGATCGTCCACTGCCTCACGGAGAAGGGCCGCGGCTACCAGCCCGCCCTCCAGGACGAGGCCGACCGCTTCCACGCCGTCGGCAAGATCCACCCCGACACGGGCCTGCCGATCTCCTCCTCCGGAGCCGACTGGACCGGCGTCTTCGCGCAGGAGATGGTCGAACTCGGCAAGGAGCGCCAGGACATCGTCGCGATCACCGCGGCCATGCTCCAGCCCGTCGGCCTGGACAAGTTCGCCAAGGAATTCCCCGAGCGGGTGTATGACGTCGGCATCGCCGAGCAGCACGCCGCGGTCTCCGCGGCCGGCCTGGCCACCGGCGGACTCCACCCCGTCTTCGCGGTCTACGCGACCTTCCTCAACCGCGCCTTCGACCAGGTCCTGATGGACGTGGCCCTGCACAAGTGCGGTGTCACCTTCGTCCTGGACCGGGCCGGCGTCACCGGTACGGACGGCGCCTCCCACAACGGCATGTGGGACATGTCGATCCTCCAGGTCGTCCCCGGCCTCAGGCTCGCCGCGCCCCGCGACGCCGACCAGGTACGTGCCCAGCTGCGCGAGGCCGTCGAGGTCACCGACGCACCGACCGTCGTCCGCTTCTCCAAGGGCGCCGTCGGCCCCGCCGTACCGGCCCTGCGCCGCATCGGCGGCATGGACGTGCTCCGCGAGCCGGGCACCGACAGGCCCGACGTCCTCCTGGTCTCGGTCGGCGCGCTCGCGCCGATGTGCCTGGAGATCGCCGACCTCCTCGACAAGCAGGGCATCTCCACCACCGTCGTCGACCCCCGCTGGGTCAAGCCGGTCGACGAGGCGCTCGCCCCGCTCGCCGAGCAGCACCGGGCCGTCGTCACCGTCGAGGACAACAGCCGGGTCGGCGGTGTCGGTTCGGCCGTCGCCCAGGCCCTGCGCGACGCCGGTGTGGACGTACCGCTGCGCGACTTCGGCATCCCGCCGCGCTTCCTCGACCACGCCTCGCGCGCCGAGGTGATGGCCGAGATCGGTCTGACCGCGCCCGACATCGCCCGCCAGGTCACCGGCCTCGTGTCGCGCCTCGACGTCCCCGAGGCTCTCGGCTCCGCCCCCGACCCGGAGAGCAGCCGGGCCGTGGAGCCCGCCCGCGACTGAGCGTCGTCACCGCGCGTCACCATTGGGCCGGTCGGACCACTCCACGGAGTGGCCGACCGGCCCATTCGTGTGAACTCCGTTCCCTCGACAGGCGCCACCCCTTCGGGGTCTCGATCATGGGTTCTGGAACTGACGGCACGGAGGTACGACGGTGAGTACGGACCAGCAGCCAAGCAGGTCGTCCGGAATGTTCCGGACGAAGACGGTCGAGCAGTCGATCCGGGACACCGAGGAGCCCGAGCACGCGCTCAAGAAATCGCTCTCCGCCTGGGACCTGATGGTCTTCGGCGTCGGCGTCATCATCGGCACCGGCATCTTCGTGCTCACCGGCAAGGTGGCCAAGGAGAACGCGGGACCGGCCACCGCACTGGCCTTCGTCGCGGCCGGCATCGTCTGCGCGCTCGCGGCCCTGTGCTACGCCGAGTTCGCCTCGACGGTCCCCGTCGCCGGCTCGGCCTACACCTTCGCGTACGCCTCCATCGGCGAACTCCCGGCCTGGATCATCGGCTGGGACCTCGTCCTGGAGTTCGCGCTCGGCACGGCCGTCGTCGCGGTCGGCTGGTCCGGCTACGTACGCTCCCTGATGGACAACGTGGACTGGCATCTACCGGCCTCGTTGCAAGGGCCCGACGTGGCCGGCGGAACCTTCGACATCCTGGCCTTCCTGCTGGTCCTGGTGCTGACCGTGGTTCTCGTCCTCGGCATGAAGCTGTCCGCCCGCATCACCGCGCTCGTCGTGGCCATCAAGGTCACGGTCGTCATGATCGTGATCATCGCGGGTCTCTTCTTCATCGTCGGCGACAACTACGACCCGTTCATTCCCCCCGCGGTCACCCCGGAGGGCGGCGGCTCCGCCTGGGACGCCCCGCTGGTCCAGACGATCTTCGGCTACGAGCCGACCAACTTCGGCGTCATGGGCATCTTCACCGCCGCCTCGGTCGTCTTCTTCGCCTTCATCGGCTTCGACGTGGTCGCCACCGCCGCCGAGGAGACCAAGCTCCCGCAGCGCGACATGCCCCGCGGCATTCTGGGCTCGCTCTTCATCTGCACCGTGCTCTACGTCGCCGTGGCCCTGGTCGTGACCGGCATGCAGCACTACAGCGAACTGTCGGTCAGCGCTCCGCTCGCCGACGCCTTCAAGGCGGTCGGACATCCCTTCTACGCCGGTGTGATCAGCTTCGGCGCCGCCGTCGGTCTCACGACCGTCTGTCTGATCCTCCTCCTCGGCCAGACCCGGGTGTTCTTCGCGATGAGCCGCGACGGGCTGCTCCCGCGCTTCTTCTCCATCACGCACCCGCGCTTCAAGACGCCGTACCGGCCGACCATCCTGCTCGGCGTGATCATCGCCATCGTGGCGGGCTTCACCAGCATCAACGAGCTGGCGACGCTGGTGAACATCGGCACGCTCTTCGCCTTCGTCGTCGTCGCCTTCGGTGTGATGGTGCTCCGCCGCACCCGCCCCGACCTGCACCGCGCGTTCCGTACCCCGTGGGTGCCGGTGCTTCCCATCCTGTCCATCGCCGCGTCGTTCTGGCTGATGCTCAACCTGCCCGGCGAGACCTGGTTCCGCTTCGCGGTCTGGATGGTCATCGGCGTCGTCGTCTACTTCCTGTACGGCCGCTCCCACAGCCGCCTGGGCAGGGCGGGCCAGGACGCGCTCTACTAGGCCGTCTCCGGAAGGGCGCGGGGGCCCACACAACGGGCCCCGTGCTCGCCCACCCGCCGGCGCAGTTCACGGTCGGCCGTGACCACCAGGCACGGCCGGCCGTTCGCGTTCCGGGCCAGGTCCACGATGAGGTCGTCGCCGCTGCCGGGAGCCTCCTCCACCCGTACTCCGGGTACGGACTCCACGCCGCGGGCCCGGCCCTCGACGACCAGCACGATCTCGAAGGGGCCGCCCTCCGGCCCGCCCGCGGCCGCGAGCCGGTCCCGCAGCCGCTCGGCGGCCGCACGCCGGTCCCGCCACCATCCGTCGGGCTTGGAGCCCACCACATTCGCTCCGTCGACGATCAGCAGAGGCAGTTCCAGGTCCATGCGGACAGGATGTCAGCCGCCGGTCGCGCGGGACTTCTTCGCCGACTCGGGGATCGGGGAGTCCTCCCGGATCGCCTTCCACAGCTGCGACGCGTTCGGCTCGTGGGCCACCACGCGGTTCGGGTCCTTCTTGTCGTACGCCACGGGCAGCATGATCGTCTCCATGCTGCCCGGGTTCACACCGTTCATCGACCGGGCGAAATCGCTCAGGGCCGTCAGCGAATCCAGTTCCGAGTCGGTGGTGAGCGCCTTGGTCGCGGAGTCGGCGATCTTGTAGGTCTTGGCCGGGCTGCCCAGCAGGTCCTGCTTCTTGATCTCGGTGAGCAGCGCCATCAGGAACTTCTGCTGGTTGCCGATGCGGCCGAGGTCGCTGCCGTCTCCGACGCCGTACCGGGTCCGTACGAAGGCGAGGGACTGGGTACCGTCCAGCTTCTGCGGACCGGCGGCGAGGTCGAGTCCGGCGGCGCCGTTCCTGATGGGCTCGTCGAGGTCGACGGTGACGCCGCCGATGGCGTCGACGAGATCCTTGAACCCGGAGAAGTCGATCTCCAGATAGTGGTCGAGCCGCACCCCGGACATCTTCTCGACGGTCTTCACCACACAGGCCGGACCGTGCTGGGCGTAGACCGAGTTGAACATGACGCGCTCGGCGGAGGGCGTGGTGCCGCCGCCCTTCCGCGGGCACTCGGGCCGGGTCACCAGGGTGTCGCGCGGAATGCTGATCGCGACGGCCTTCGTCCGGCCCTCGGGTATGTGGACCACCAGAGCGGTGTCCGACCGGGCGCCGGACACCTTGCCCCCGTCGAGCGCCGCGTTGGCCCCGGCCCGTGAGTCCGAACCGAGGACGAGCAGGTTCTGGCCGGCGGCCACCGGCTTCTGCGGCCGGTCGTCCCCGAGTTCCTTGTCGAGGTCCACGGCCTTGATGTTGCCGTCGATGCTCGAGTACATCCCGTACACGGCGCCGCCGGCGGCGAGGAGGAGGACGAACAGCGTCAGCAGGACGATCCGCCCTGTCCGGCGCCTGCGCTTCGGCGCCCTGCGCGAACGCGAGGCGGAGCGGTCGGAATCGCTGCCGGATTCCGGCGTGGGTATGTCCTGGGTCATCCTGCCTCAGTCCTCTGCTCCGTAGGCGGTGCAGTATAGGCAAACACTCGGACTGGCGTACGAGTTGGCCCGGTTGGCGTGTGGTGCCGTGCGACAGGACGCCGTGGAACGACGACTGCCGGTGGCGGCACCCGAGGGGTGCCACCACCGGCAGTCGACTGTCGCGTCGTTACGCGGGGACGCTCGCCACGCCCTGCGCGAGGAACGGCTTGCCGTTCACCCGCTGGGAGACGCCCTCACGGTCCAGGTACGGCGTGATGCCGCCCAGGTGGAAGGGCCAGCCCGCGCCCGTGATCAGGCAGAGGTCGATGTCCTGCGCCTCGGCGACGACACCCTCCTCCAGCATCAGGCCGATCTCCTGCGCCACCGCGTCCAGGACGCGGTCGCGGACCTGCTCCTCCGTCAGGACGACGTCGCCCTGCACCAGGAGGGCGGCGACCTCGGGGTCCAGCTCCGGCTTGAAGTTGTTCTCTGCGGAGTAGACGTAGAAGCCGCGCTTGCCGGCCTTGACCACGGCCGCCAGGTTCGGGGAGACGGTGAAGCGCTCCGGGAAGGCGCGGTTCAGGGTCTCGGAGACGTGCAGACCGATCGCCGGGCCGACGAGCTCCAGGAGGACCAGCGGGGACATCGGCAGACCGAGCGGCTCGATGGCCTTCTCGGCCGTCTCGACCGAGGTGCCCTCGTCGATGACGTTCTGGATCTCGCCCATGAAGCGGGTCAGGATGCGGTTCACGACGAACGCCGGGGCGTCCTTGGTGAGGACCGCGGTCTTCTTCAGCTTCTTCGCGACACCGAACGCGGTGGCGAGGGAGGCGTCGTCGGTCTTCTCGCCGCGCACGATCTCCAGGAGCGGGAGGATCGCGACCGGGTTGAAGAAGTGGAAGCCGACCACGCGCTCCGGGTGCTGGAGCTTCGAGGCCATCTCCGAGACCGACAGCGAGGAGGTGTTGGTGGCGAGGATCGCGTGCGCCGGGGCGACCGCCTCGACCTCCGCGAACACCTTCTGCTTGACGGACATCTCCTCGAACACGGCCTCGATGATGAAGTCCGCGTCCGCGAAGCCGGCGGCCTTGTCCAGGACACCGGAGACCAGGCCCTTGAGACGGTTGGCCTTGTCCTGGTTGATCCGGCCCTTGCCGAGCAGCTTCTCGATCTCGGCGTGGACGTAGCCCACACCCTTGTCGACGCGCTCCTGGTCGATGTCGGTCAGGACGACCGGCACCTCGAGGCGGCGCAGGAAGAGCAGCGCGAGCTGGGAGGCCATCAGACCGGCGCCGACGACACCGACCTTGGTGACCGGGCGGGCCAGCGACTTGTCCGGGGCACCGGCGGGGCGCTTGCCGCGCTTCTGCACCAGGTTGAAGGCGTAGATGCCGGAGCGGAGCTCGCCGCCCATGATCAGGTCCGCGAGGGCCTGGTCCTCGGCGTCGAAGCCCTTCTGCAGGTCGCCGTCCTTGGACGCCTCGATGATGTCCAGGGCGCGGTACGCGGCCGGGGCCGCCCCGTGCACCTTGGAGTCGGCGATGAACCGGCCCTTGGCGACGGCCTGGTCCCAGCCCTCACCGCGGTCGATCTCCGGACGCTCCACCGTGACCGAGCCGTTGAGGACCGAGGCGGTCCAGATCAGCGACTGCTCCAGGAAGTCCGCGCCCTCGAAGATCGCGTCGGCGATGCCGAGCTCGAAGACCTGCTTGCCCTTGAGCTGACGGTTCTGGTTCAGCGAGTTCTCGATGATGACCGTGACGGCCTTCTCCGCGCCGATCAGGTTCGGCAGGATCGTGCAGCCGCCCCAGCCGGGCACCAGGCCGAGGAAGACCTCGGGCAGCGAGAAGGCCGGCAGGGCCTTGGAGACGGTGCGGTAGGTGCAGTGCAGACCGACCTCGACACCGCCGCCCATCGCCGCGCCGTTGTAGTACGCGAAGGTCGGCACGGCCAGCTCGGACAGACGCTTGAAGACGTCGTGGCCGCCCTTGCCGATGGCGAGCGCGTCGGAGTGCTGCTTGAGCAGCTCGACGCCCTTGAGGTCGGCGCCCACCGCGAAGATGAACGGCTTGCCGGTGACACCGACGCCGACGATCTCACCGTTGGCGGCCTCGGCCTCGACCTGGTCGATCGCCGTGTTGAGGTTCGCCAGGGACTGCGGACCGAAGGTGGTCGGCTTGGTGTGGTCGAAGCCGTTGTCCAGCGTGATCAGCGCGAACCGGCCCGCACCCGCGGGCAGTTCGAAGTGCCGTACGTGGGCGCTGGTGACGACCTCGTCCGGGAACAGCTCGGCCGCACCCTTCAGAAGCTCGGCGGTGGTGCTCACTTGCCCTCCCAGTGGGGGTTCTCCCAGATGACGGTCGCGCCCATGCCGAAGCCGACGCACATCGTGTTGAGGCCGTAGCGGACCTGCGGGTTCTCCTCGAACTGGCGGGCCAGCTGCGTCATGAGACGGACGCCGGAGGAGGCGAGCGGGTGACCGTAGGCGATGGCGCCGCCGTACTGGTTGACGCGCGCGTCGTCGTCGGCGATGCCGTAGTGCTCCAGGAACGCCAGGACCTGGACCGCGAAGGCCTCGTTGATCTCGAAGAGGTCGATGTCCTCGATCGAGAGACCGGCCTGGGCGAGCGCCTTCTCGGTCGCCGGGATCGGGCCGTAGCCCATGACCTCGGGCTCGACGCCGGCGAAGGCGTACGAGACGAGGCGCATCTTCACCGGGAGGTTGTTCTCGCGGGCGAAGTCCTCGGAGGCGATGATCGAGGCGGTGGCGCCGTCGTTGAGACCGGCCGCGTTACCGGCGGTGACGTTGCCGTGGACGCGGAACGGCGTCTTCAGGTTCGCCAGCGACTCCAGGGTGGTGCCCGGGCGCATCGGCTCGTCGGCGGTGACCAGGCCCCAGCCGGTCTCGCCGGCCTCGGCGTTGGTGCGGCGGACCGAGATCGGCACCAGGTCCTGCTGGATCTTGCCGTCGGCGTACGCCTTGGCGGCCTTCTCCTGCGAGCGCACCGCGTACTCGTCGGCGCGCTGCTTGGTGATGCTCGGGTAGCGGTCGTGCAGGTTCTCGGCGGTCATGCCCATGAACAGGGCGGACTCGTCGACCAGCTTCTCGCTCACGAACCGCGGGTTCGGGTCGACGCCCTCGCCCATGGGGTGGCGGCCCATGTGCTCGACGCCACCGGCGATGACGGCGTCGTAGGCGCCGAACGCGATGGAGCCGGCGACCGAGGTGACGGCGGTCAGCGCGCCGGCGCACATACGGTCGATGGAGTAGCCCGGGACGGACTGCGGCAGACCGGCCAGGATGCCGGCGGTGCGGCCGAGGGTCAGACCCTGGTCACCGATCTGCGTGGTCGCGGCGATGGCGACCTCGTCGATCTTCGCGGGGTCGAGGCCGGGGTTGCGGCGCAGCAGCTCCCGGATGGCCTTCACGACGAGATCGTCGGCGCGGGTCTCGTGGTAGATGCCCTTCGGGCCCGCCTTGCCGAACGGGGTGCGGACGCCGTCGACGAAGACGACGTCCCTGACGGTACGAGGCACGATGGCTCTCCTCCAGGGTGCGGGATGGCACTGCTGCGGCACGCGGCTAAGCGCGCGCTTGCTCCCCCCATGCTACTTGCGGGTAACCGGGCTGCCCAGCCCCGGGGGCCGGAGCGGCGAAGGTCACACTCCGCCCGATGCGCCGGGGCGCATTTGTGCGCCTGGCGTACGCCCGTCCGATCGGAGTGCCGCGGCTACCCGATCGGGTCGACGGCGAGGTCGACACGGTCACGTCAACCACGCCGGACGCGGGTCCGAGCGGACGCTGATCGCACCCGGGCGACCGTCCGGGACCCGACCACAGAACGGACCTCCATGCCCGTCGTCACCAAGGACCACGCGGTTCCTCACAAGTCCACCGTCCCCGCGAACAAGGACGAGATGGTCAACCTCTTCGTACGGGAGAAGCACGACACGTCGCCGGACCACGGTCCGGATCGCAAGGCCGTCCTCATGCTGCACGGCCGGAGCGTTCCGGTACTCGCGGGCTTCGATCTCCAGCACGCCTCGTACAGCTGGGCCGAGGAGCTGGCGAAGATCGGCTACGACGTCTTCATGATGGACCTCCAGGGCTCCGGGCGGTCGCCGCGCCCGAAGATGGACGACCCGCGGAACGTCAACCCGGCCAGCCAGGGCCTGCTGAAGCCACGACCAGCGGGCTTCACCCCCGGCCCGGCGAACTACCCGTTCCAGCTGAACAACTCGGACAGCGACCGGGACGAGCTGCACACCGTCGTGGAGTGGATCCGCAAGAAGTGCAAAGTGGACAAGGTCGCCTTCATCGGCTGGTCCGCGGCGGCGTTCACCATGGGGCCGTACGCGGTGAAGAACCCCACCAAGGTGGAGAGCCTCTTCCTGCTGGCGCCGATGTTCCCACCCGAGGCCACATCGACCCCACCGAGCACGCTGCCACAGCCGGGCTTCCCCACCTTCCTGAGCACGAGATGGGGTGTGGAGTCGGGGTGGAACACGGAGCTGCGCACGGCGGACCAGCGTGCACCCGGCATGGTCGAGAAGGTGTGGGCCGCGATCATGGAGAACGACCCGGTGGGCAGGGAGTGGGGACCGCCGGAGGGCCTCAGCCGGTACCGGAACTTCGTCCGGTGGGGCTGGAACAGGACGACGGCGGCGAAGGGCGGTGTCCTCGGCGGAAACGTGCCGATTCTGATCGTGTACGGGGACGCCGACGCCACGGTGAACACGTCACCGCCCAGCACGAACAAGGAGCTCAACTTCTCGGTTCCCGCGCTCTACGACGCCGTCGCGGGCTCCCACAAGCTCATGGTCAGGCTGGCCAGCGCGGGCCATTCGGTCGTGTGGGAGGTGCAGCACAAGAACGTGCACAAGCTCTCGAAGCACTGGCTCAAGCAGCTCAAGGTCGACGGCAAGACCCAGGGCGTCTTCGACATGGCTGTCGACGGCACCCTCAGTCCGGTCTCGTAGGAACGGCGCAGCCCCCCGGCCGTGCCCGGCCCGGGGGGCTGCGAGGCCACGACGACGGGGCGCTACGCCGTCGCGGTCAGGGCCGTCACCAGGAGCGGGGTCACCAGTTCGACCTGCCACGGGCGTGCGCCGTAGCCCGTGAGGGCGGACGCGACCGTGTCGGGCGTGCCCGGAGCCGGGGGCTCCCAGCAGACGCGGCGGACCGTGTCCGGGGTGATCAGGTTCTCCTGGGGGAGGTTCAGCTCCTCCGCGAGGGCCGAGACCGCCGCACGGGCCGCCGACAGGCGGGCGGCCGCCGCCGGGTCCTTGTCCGCCCAGGCGCGCGGCGGCGGGGGGCCCGCGACCGGCTGGCCGGGCTGGGGGAGCTCGTTGTCCGGGAGCGCCTTCGCGCGGTCCACGGCCGTCTGCCACTGCTCGAGCTGGCGTCGGCCCATGCGGTGCCCGAAGCCCGGCAGCGCGGTCAGCGCGGCCACGTTCGCGGGCACGGCGAGCGCCGCCTCCACGATCGCGGTGTCGCTGAGCACCTTGCCCGGCGAGACGTCCCGCCGCTGCGCGATGCGGTCACGGGCCGTCCACAGCTCCCGTACGACCGCCATCTGGCGACGGCGCCGCACCTTGTGCATCCCGGAGGTCCGGCGCCACGGGTCCTTGCGCGGCGGCGCGGGCGGGGCCGAGGCGATCGCGTCGAACTCCTGGTGGGCCCACTCCAGCTTGCCCTGCCGGTCGAGCTCCTTCTCCAGTGCGTCACGCAGGTCGACGAGCAGCTCGACGTCCAGCGCGGCGTACCGGAGCCAGGGCTCGGGCAGCGGGCGGGTGGACCAGTCCACCGCGGAGTGCCCCTTCTCCAGGGCGAAGCCGAGGACGGACTCGACCATCGCTCCGAGCCCGACCCGCGGGAAGCCCGCCAGCCGGCCGGCGAGCTCGGTGTCGAACAGCCGGGTCGGCACCATGCCTATGTCGCGCAGGCACGGCAGGTCCTGGGTGGCCGCGTGCAGGATCCACTCGGTCCCGGCGAGCGCCTCGCCGAGTCCGGACAGATCGGGGCAGCCCACGGGGTCGACGAGCGCGGTGCCCGCGCCCTCGCGGCGGAGCTGGACGAGATAGGCGCGCTGCCCGTAGCGGTAGCCGGAGGCGCGCTCGGCGTCCACGGCGACGGGGCCGCGGCCTGCGGCGAAGGCGGCGATCACTTCGGCGAGGGCCTCGTCGGTCTCGACGACGGGCGGAATGCCCTCGCGGGGCTCCAGCAAGGGGATCGGCAGCCCGTTCGCAGGGACGTCGTCGTCCGGGGGAGCGCCCCCGGTGGTTCGCAGTGCTGTGTCTGCTGCGGTCTCTTGGGCGTCGGTCACGTGTCAAGGGTATCTGTGAACGGCAAGCGCCTGTCGACGGAACGTTCCGTCGACAGGCGCCGATCTTTCGTCAACCGTTCAGGGAGCGCTGGGGGCCCGGTGACGCGGCTCGTCCGGGGCCCGGTTCCGGCCCGATTCCGGTCCGGTACGGCCTGCTGCGGTCAGTGGATGATCCCGGTGCGCAGTGCCACCGCGACCATGCCGGCCCGGTCACCCGTGCCGAGCTTGCGCGCGATCCGGGCGAGATGGCTCTTCACGGTCAGCGCGGACAGGCCCATCGAGACGCCGATGGCCTTGTTCGACTGACCCTCGGCGACCAGCCGGAGCACCTCGACCTCACGGCCGGAGAGCTCGCGGTAGCCGCCCGGGTGGCTCGGGGCACCCGGGGGGCGGCGGTGGCCGAGGCGGGCGGCCGCGGAGCCGATGGGGGCGGCGCCGGGGCGGGTGGGGTGCCCGATGTTCGTACGCGTACCCGTGACGACGTAGCCCTTGACGCCACCGGCCAGTGCGTTGCGCACGGCGCCGATGTCGTCGGCCGCGGAGAGGGCGAGGCCGTTGGGCCAGCCCGCCGCGCGGGTTTCGGACAGCAGCGTGAGGCCGCTGCCGTCGGGGAGGTGGACGTCGGCCACGCAGATGTCGCGGGGGTTGCCGACGCGGGGACGGGCCTCAGCGATGGACGACGCCTCGATGACGTCACGTACTCCGAGGGCCCACAGGTGGCGGGTGACGGTGGAGCGGACGCGCGGGTCGGCCACGACGACCATGGCCGTCGGCTTGTTCGGGCGGTAGGCGACCAGGCTTGCGGGCTGCTCGAGGAGAACGGACACACGGCCTCCTGGGGAGATGCGGGACGGAGCCGGCTCGGGGAAGAAGCCGGGGGCGAACCCGTGCGGTGAAGGGGTCATTGACTCCTTCGGCAGCTCGGGCGCCCGCCTTTAGGGAAAGATCACGATTTGGTGAGTAACAATTCGGGCAATTCGGACGCGTGATCGATCATCCTACGAGTGAGCCTCCGTTCGGGCGATCCCGGAGGCGTCGCTACGGCTGCTGCGGACCCCTGCGCTGAGGCAGCGAGACGACCCCCGCACCCGAGATCGTCCCCGCCCCCGGATCGGGCGCGGTCGGCGGCAGACCCGCGATCTGGCAGAGCAGATCGCACCAGGCCGTCAGGTGCGCCGCGGTGTCCGGCACGCCCCCCAGGCCCTCCTGCGGCGTCCACGAGGCCCGGATCTCGATCTGGGTCGCGGGACGGCGCTCGGCGAGCCCACCGAAGTAGTGCGAGCCCGCCTGGGTGACCGTACCGCTCGCCTCTCCGTACGGCAGACCGCGCGCCTCCAGCGCGCCGGTCAGCCAGGACCAGCACACCTCCGGCAGCAGCGGGTCCGACGCCATCTCCGGCTCCAGCTCCGCCCGTACCAGCGTCACCAGCCGGAACGTTCCCTTCCAGGCGTCGTGCCCGTCCGGATCGTGCAGCAGGACCAGCCGGCCGTCGGCCAGATCCTCCTCGCCCTCCACCACCGCCGCTTCCAGCGCGTACGAGTACGGAGCGAGCCGCTGCGGCGGCCGGGTCGGATCGATCTCGACCTCCGGCCGCAGCCGGGCCGAACGCAGTGCCTCGACCGCCCGCCGGAAAGCGGGCGGCACCGGGTTCGTCTCCGTTTTGCCCGCCGAGTCGCCCGCCTGTTCGTCGCCGTCGGAATGATCGGAAAAATGTCCCTGAGCCGCAGCCATGCGGGGAAGAGTAGGCGGAATGGGGGCCTCGCGCAGGGAGGGACACCCGGCCCGGACGAGCGGCTTCCCGCCACATGCGAAGATTCTGGGCGTGAGTGCCAATGACAGCCCCGTGGGCCAGCAGACGAAGCACCAGCCGCAGACGTACGACTCCGCGTTCCTGAAGGCGTGCCGGCGCGAGGCCGTGCCGCACACGCCTGTCTGGTTCATGCGGCAGGCGGGGCGCTCGCTGCCCGAGTACCTGAAGGTCCGCGAGGGCATCCCGATGCTCGAGTCCTGCATGCGGCCCGAGCTGGTCACCGAGATCACGCTGCAGCCCGTGCGCCGCCACAAGGTGGACGCGGCGATCTACTTCAGCGACATCGTCGTCCCGCTCAAGGCCATCGGCATCGACCTCGACATCAAGCCGGGCGTCGGCCCGGTCGTCGCCGACCCGATCCGGACCCGCGCCGACCTGGACAGACTGCGCGACCTGACCCCCGAGGACGTCCACTACGTCACCGAGGCCATCGGGATGCTCACCGGCGAGCTGGGCTCCACCCCGCTCATCGGTTTCGCCGGCGCGCCTTTCACCCTCGCGAGCTACCTCGTCGAGGGCGGTCCGTCCCGCAGCCACGAGCACACCAAGGCGCTGATGTACGGCGACCCGCAGCTGTGGGCCGATCTGCTCGACCGCCTCGCCGAGATCACCTCGGCCTTCCTCAAGGTCCAGATCGAGGCCGGTGCCTCCGCCGTCCAGCTCTTCGACTCCTGGGTCGGCGCACTGGCCCCCGCCGACTACCGGCGCTCGGTGATGCCCGCCTCCGTGAAGGTCTTCGACGCGGTCGCCTCGTACGGCGTCCCGCGGATCCACTTCGGCGTCGGTACGGGTGAGCTGCTCGGCCTCATGGGCGAGGCGGGCGCGGACGTCGTCGGCGTCGACTGGCGCGTCCCGATGGACGAGGCCGCCCGCCGCGTCGGCCCCGGCAAGGCGCTCCAGGGCAACCTGGACCCGGCCGTGCTCTTCGCCTCCACCGAGGTCGTCGAGGCGAAGACGGACGAGGTCCTCGCCGCCGCCAAGGATCTGGAGGGCCATGTCTTCAACCTGGGCCACGGCGTCATGCCGGCGATGGACCCGGACGCCCTGACGCGCCTGGTGGAGTACGTCCACACCAGGACGGCCGTCTGAGCCGACGCCTTCGGGTGAATGCGCCGTCGCTCCCCGCCGGGGAGCCACCGCGCATCCGCAGGGCTCGGATCAGCCCGCCGCGCGCACCGCCGCCATGGACTTGCGCGCCGCGATCAGCACCGGATCCCACACCGGCGAGAACGGCGGTGCGTACCCCAGGTCCAGGGCCGTCATCTGCTCCACCGTCATCCCGGCCGTCAACGCCACCGCCGCGATGTCCACCCGCTTCGCCGCGCCCTCACGGCCCACGATCTGCACCCCGAGCAGCCGGCCCGTACGCCGCTCCGCGATCATCTTCACCGTCATCGGCGCCGCGCCCGGGTAGTAGCCCGCCCGGCTGGTCGACTCGATCGTCACCGTCACGTACCGCAGTCCGACCTCGCGGGCGTCCTTCTCCCGCAGACCGGTGCGCGCGATCTCCAGGTCGCACACCTTCGACACCGCCGTGCCGACCACACCCGGGAAGGTGGCGTAGCCGCCGCCCACGTTCGAGCCGATGACCTGCCCGTGCTTGTTGGCGTGCGTGCCCAGCGCGATGTGCCGCTCGCGGCCCGACACCAGATCGAGCACCTCGACACAGTCGCCGCCCGCCCAGATGTTCTCGTGACCCCGCACCCGCATCGCGAGATCGGTGAGCAGACCGCCGTACGTCCCGAGCGGCAGCCCGGCCGCCCGCGCCAGGGTCGTCTCCGGGACCACGCCCGTCCCGAGGACCACCACGTCCGCCGGGTACTCGGCGTCCTCCGTCGCCACCGCCCGGACCCGGCCTTCCTCGCCCGTGAGGATCTTCGTGACCGCCGAGGAGCCGACCGTCCTGATGCCGAGACCGTCCATCGCCCGGTGGACCAGGCGTCCCATGTCGGGGTCGAGCGTCGCCATCGGCTGCTCGCCCCGGTTGAGCACCGTCACCTCGTAGCCCCGGTTCAGCAGGGCCTCGGCCATCTCCACGCCGATGTACCCGGCGCCCACGACCACCGCACGCCGGCCCTCCGTACGCTCCAGCGAGTCGAGCAGCGCCTGCCCGTCGTCCAGCGTCTGCACCCCGTGCACCCCCGGGGCGTCGATCCCCGGCAGCGGTGGCCGCAGCGGCCGGGCGCCGGTCGCGATCACCAGCTTGTCGAAGCCCGTCCACGCCTCCGTGCCCGACTCCAGGTCCCGGGTGCGCACCCGCTGCCCCGGCACGTCCACCTCGGTCACCTCGGTCCGCGTCCGCAGATCGATGTCGCGCGCCCGATGCTCCTCGGGGGTGCGCGCGATCAGTTCGTCGCGCTCCTCGACGTCGCCGCCGACCCAGTACGGGATGCCGCACGCCGAGTACGAGGAGAAGTGACCGCGCTCGAAGGCGACGATCTCCAGCTCCCCGGGCGTCTTGAGCCTGCGTGCCTGCGATGCGGCGGACATGCCCGCCGCATCGCCGCCGATGACCACCAGTCGTTCGCTCATACGAACACGCTACGTCGGCGCGGTGGTTCAGTCCGTGGATGTGTCAGGTCCCTGCGCCGGCGCCTTCGAGGATCCCGCCTGAGACGTTGCCGCCTGAGCCGGAACCGGCTGAGCCGGTCCCGCCTGAGCCGGTCCCGCCTCTGCCGGTGTGCCGGTCGCGCGACGTCGCAGCCGCGGTCGGACGAGCATTCGCCACAGCAGGTACAGGGCGAGGGCCACCGCCAGCCACGGAGCGACCGCCGCCAGCACGATCACCACCCAGGCCAGCGCCGTCACCAGCGCGCTCCAGCCACCCGCGAGAGCGTCCAGGAAGCCCGGACGGTCCTCGGACTCCGACGCCTTCTCCGTCTCCTTCTCGGTGAGTTCGAGGGTGATCGTCGCCATCGTCGTACGGTCCTTCAGCGAGGCCTGCTGAGCCAGCAGCGACTCCAGATCCGCCTGACGACGGCTCAGCTCGCCCTCCAGAGTGACCACATCGCTCAGCTTCTCCGCGCGGTTCATCAGCGCGCGCACCCTGTCGACGCTCGCCCGCTGGGTGGCGATCCGGCTCTCCACGTCCACCACCTGCTCGGTGACGTCCTTCGCGTCCGCCCTCCGGGACAGCAGCCTGCCGGTGCCCGCCAGCTCGCCGAGCACCGACGCGTACCGGTCCTGCGGCACCCGCAGCACGATCCGCGAGGTCATGTGCGTGTCGTCGATCCGTTCGGTCGACTCGTTGGCGACCTGGCCGCCGGCGCCCTCGGTGACCCGGCGGGCGGTGGCCAGCGCCTTGGACGCGTCCTCGACCTCCACACTCAGCTCGGCGGTACGGATCACGTGCTGCTGCCGGGGTACGCCGACGGGCTTCTCCGGGGTCGCCGGCGCCTTGTCCGAGCCACCGGCGCCGTCCGACGCGTAGCCCCGGTCCGCAGCGCCCTCGGCACCCTCGGCGGGCCTCGCCGCGCTCAGCCCCTTGCTGTCGGCGCCGCTGTCCGCCGTCCCGCCGCAGCCGGTCAGCGCCAACGACACCGTCAGCAGCGCCACAGCCGCTCTTCGCGCTCCTCGCACTCCGCGCATCGGATCCCCCCTGGGGTGGTGGTGAGTGTTGCCGGTTCGACGTACCGGGAGGGGGTGCGGGTTGCCCCCGGGCGGTAGCGAAGCGGTCACGTTCCGGCCTCGGAACGGGTTTTGAGAGAGTGGAGCCATGAACGCGCACGTTGTCGTAGTCGGAGGCGGCATCGCCGGCCTCGCCGCCGCCCACCGGCTGCTGTCCGCCGGAGCACGGGTGACGCTGCTCGAAGGCGGCGACCGGGTCGGCGGCAAGCTGCTCGCCGGGGAGATCGCCGGCGCCCCCGTCGACCTCGGGGCCGAGTCGCTGCTCGCCCGCCGCCCCGAGGCGGTGGCGCTGGCCCGCGCCGTCGGCCTCGGCGACCGGCTCCGGCCGCCCGCCACGACCACCGCGTCCGTGTGGAGCCGCGGAACGCTGCGCCCGATGCCCAAGGGGCACGTCATGGGCGTCCCCGGCGACGCCGCGGCCCTCGCCGACCTCCTCTCCGAGGAGGGTCTGCGCCGGGTCGAGCGGGACCGCGCACTGCCCCCGGCCGAGATCGGCGAGGACATCGCCATCGGCGCGTACGTCGCCGACCGGATGGGCCACGAGGTCGTCGACCGGCTGGTCGAGCCGCTGCTCGGCGGGGTCTACGCCGGCGACGCCTACCGGATCTCGATGCGGGCCGCCGTCCCCGCCCTCTTCGCCGCGGCCCGTACCCACGCCACGCTCACCGAGGCCGTCCACGCCGTCCAGCGGGCGGGCGCCGCGACCCCGTCGGACGCGGCCGGTGCGGCCACCGGCCTCGGCGGCTCCGCCTTCATGGGCATCGAAGGCGGCATCGGCACCCTGCCCACCGCGGTCGCCGCGGCGATCCGCGCCGCGGGCGGCGAGATCCTCACGCATGCCCCGGTGACCGAACTCCGCCGGATTCCGGCCGCGCCGGAATCCCCGGACGCCGTCGGCGGACCCGGGCCCGCCACCCGGTGGCGCGTCGTCGCCGGGGGGCGGAGCGTCGTCGCCGACGCGGTCGTCCTCGCCACCCCCGCCTGGGCCGCCGCCGAGCTGCTCGGCCACGAGGCGCCCCGGGCCGCCGGTGAGCTCGGAGCCGTCGAGTACGCGTCCATGGCCCTCGTCACCCTCGCCTTCCGCCGCTCCGACGTCCAGGGCCTGCCCGGATCCGGGTTCCTCGTGCCGCCCGTCGACGGGCACACCATCAAGGCGTCCACCTTCTCCAGCCAGAAGTGGCAGTGGGTCTCCGACGCCGCCCCCGACCTGTTCGTGCTCCGCACCTCCGTCGGCCGCTACGGCGAGGAGGAGCAGATCCTCCGCGACGACGCCGACCTCGTCGAGGCCTCGCTCAAGGACCTCGGCGCGGCCGCCGGTCTGACCGCCCGCCCCGTCGCCACCACCGTCACCCGCTGGACCGACGGCCTCCCGCAGTACCCCGTCGGCCACCTCGCCCGCGTCGCCCGCGTCCGCGAGGCCGTCGCCGAGCTGCCCGGACTGCGCCTCGCCGGGGCCGTGTACGAGGGTGTCGGCATCCCCGCCTGCATCGCCTCGGGCCACCGCGCGGCCGACGAGATCGCGGACGAGATCATCGCCACGTCGGAAACCACCCACCCTGGTGCAGGGCACTGTCCGTGACGGGCGAGAATAGGCGTATGAGTGCGCCCGAAAAGATCCCGAACGCCGGTAAGAAGGCGAAGGACCTCAACGAGGTCATCCGCTACACCCTGTGGTCTGTGTTCAAGCTGCGCGACAACCTGCCCGAGGACCGCGCCGGCTACGCCGACGAGGTCCAGGAGCTGTTCGACCAGCTCGCCGCCAAGGACATCACCATCCGCGGCACGTACGACCTCTCCGGTCTGCGCGCCGACGCCGATGTCATGATCTGGTGGCACGCCGAGACGAGCGACGAGCTCCAGGACGCGTACAACCTCTTCCGCCGCACCAAGCTGGGCCGCGCCCTCGAGCCGGTCTGGTCGAACATGGCGCTGCACCGCCCCGCCGAGTTCAACAAGTCGCACATCCCGGCCTTCCTGGCCGACGAGACGCCCCGCGACTACGTGAGCGTCTACCCCTTCGTGCGCTCCTACGACTGGTACCTGCTGCCGGACGAGGACCGCCGCCGGATGCTCGCGGACCACGGCAAGATGGCCCGCGGCTACCCCGACGTGCGCGCCAACACGGTCGCCTCGTTCTCGCTCGGCGACTACGAGTGGATCCTCGCCTTCGAGGCCGACGAGCTGCACCGCATCGTCGACCTCATGCGCCACCTGCGCGCCTCCGAGGCGCGGATGCACGTCCGCGAGGAGGTGCCGTTCTACACCGGCCGCCGCCGCTCCGTGGCGGACCTGGTGGCGGGCCTGGCCTGACGGCCCTACGAACTCGGTGACGGCCCGGCGAGCGGTCGGGCCGTCACCCCTTGACCCGGAAGATCAGACGGCGGACGGAGTTCCGCACGCCGCTCCAGCGACACCGGGTCCGGCTCCGGGTGCGGCGCGCACGATGCGCGCCGCACCGGCGTCCCTCCGGGCACGGCCCCGGTCAGGAGATAGGTCTCCAGGTATCCGTTGACGCAGGCGTTCGGGCCACCCCCGATGCCGTGCGTACCGGCGTCCCGCTCGGTCACCAGGGCGGACCCCCACAGCCTGCGTTGCAGTTCCAGCGCCCCCTCGTACGGCGTGGCCGCGTCGCGCTCGGCGGCCAGGATCAGCACCGGCGGCAGCACGCCCGGACCGGTCCGCACGTCCAGCGGCATCTGCCGCGGCGCCTTCCAGTACGCGCACGGCAGGTTCAGCCACGCGTTGTCCCAGGTCTCGAACGGAGCGGTCTCCGCCAGCCGGGTGTTGTCCCGGTCCCAGACGGCGAAATCCTCCGGCCAGGGAGCGTCGTTGCACTCCACCGCCGTGTAGACCGCCCTCCCGTTCCCGGCGTCCGGGGACGTCTCCGGCGCCGGGGCGGCCTGCTCGATCAACGGCTTCGGATCGCCCTTCAGATACCGCGACAGCGCGTTGGCCCGCAGCGCCCAGAAACCGTCGTGGTAGCCCACGTCGAGCATCGCCGCGTGCAGCTGCCCCTGGCCGACCTTCCCGCCCGCCGGGCTCGCCGCGAGTTCGACACGGACCTTCTCGTAACTCGCCTGGACCTCCCGCGCCGTGGTGCCGAGGCCGTACACCTTGTCGTGCCCGGCGACCCAGGTACGGAAGTCGGCCCAGCGGCGCTCGAACGCGGGCGACTGGTCGAGGTTGTTGACGTACCAGACCTGGCGCGGCGCCGGGTCGACGGGCGCGTCGAAGACCATCCGGCGCACCCGGTGGGGGAAGAGCGTCGCGTACAGCGCCCCGAAGTACGTGCCGTACGAGGCGCCCATGTACGTCAGCTTCGGCTCATCGAGCGCCGCGCGCAGCACCTCCAGATCACGGGCGTTGTTCAGCGAGTGGTAGTGCCGCAGGGCCGTGCCCGTACGGGTGGCGCAGCCCTGGGCGTACGTCTTCGCGCGGGCGATCCGCTCCCGCTTGAAGACCTCCGAGGGGTGGGTGGGCGCCGGGGTGGGGCCCGTGGCACGGTCGGCGGGGTCCTGGCAGGACACGGGAGCCGAGCGGCCGACCCCGCGCGGGGCGTAGCCGACCAGGTCGTACGCGGCGGAGATCCGCTTCCAGGCGGGGAGTTCAGCGGCCAGGGGGAAGAACGTCGAGGAGGCGCCGGGGCCGCCGGGGTTGTAGACGAGCGCGCCCTGACGGTCGGCGGCCGGGCCCGAGGCCTCGACCCGGCTCACGGTGAGCGGGATCGAGGCCCCGTCCGGGTCCGCGTAGTCGACGGGGACCCGGACGGTGCCGCAGGTGATGTGCGGCGGCAGCTTCTCCTCCGCCGGGCAGGTGGTGAAGCGGATGCCCTCGGCCGCGGCGCGGCGGGCCGCGATCAGGGTGCCGCCCATCTCGGAGGGCGGGGCGTCAAGGGCCCGGCCGGGCGGGATGGCGAGGGAGGTCAGCACGAGCGAGCCGACGACTCCGGACAGCACGAGGGCTTTCACGCCGGTGATCGTCGGCACGCGGCGCGGGGCGTGTAAAGGACCCTCCGGGCGTGTCGCGAACAACAACCCGGTCAGCCGCTGGAACTGCTTCCACAGCTGGAACCGCTGCTGCTGGAGCAGGAGCTGCCGCCGCTGCTTGAACTCCCGCAGCTGGATCCGCCACCGCTGGAGCTTCCGCAGCCGGTCCCGCCACCACCGCCTCCGCTCGAGCAGGCGCTCGCGGAACAGCCACCGCCGCCGACGCCGCTGTCGGCCCCGCCTCCCGTTCCTCCGGAAGCGCCGCCGCAGCCGCCCGGACTGCCGGGAGTGCCCGCGCACCAGTGCAGGGCCGCGAGCGTGAACGCGTCCGCGGTGGCGCTGTTGGAGGAGGTGCGCGTCATGGTCGGCCTGGGCATCCGGGCCGACGCGATCAGCTGGGTCCGCAGTTCCGTGTCGGGTACGGCGCGCAGTCCGCGCAACCCGACCTGGTGCGCGGCGTCGGGGAAGTAGGTATGGGCGGCCCGGTACTCGGCGGCGGCGCGGCGGCCGGCCAGCGTCGTCCGCCCGGCGTTGTACGCGCCGCAGACGAGGGAGACGATGATGCCCGCGAAGAGGACGGGCACCACCTTGAAGACGAAAGGCACCTCGAAGGGTTCGCGTGCGACGCCCACGGACAGGGCGATCGAGACGATGAGCAGCGCGAACGAGCCGAAGCCCAGGGTGAGGCACCACCGCTTGCCGGTCAGCCGGTCCGCGGGGGACACCATCATGCCGCGCGCGGCCAGGCCGTCGCCGATCTCCTGGACGGCGGGGCCGCGCATCACCGCGAGGCGCAGCTCGTGCAGGGCGCCGCTGGGAGCGGCCGCCAGCTGCTCCAGGACGGCACGGCCGACATGGTCCCGGGCCCGCAGGTCGGGGCGGAGCACGACGACGAGGCCGGGACCGCCGACCCCGATCACTCCCTCGGCGTGCAGGGCCGCCAGGGCCGTGTCCACGACGCGGGGCGGGCCGCCGAGGAGGAAGGCGGCCTCGGCGAGGTCGTGGACGGAGCCGCCGCGGTCGGCACGGGCGGCGCGGAGGTGGGCGATCGTCATGGCGAGGGTGACGAGGACGGCGGCCCAGACGATCAGGGCGAGGAGGTTCATGCGGCCCTCTTTCCTACGAGCGTGGCGCGGACGGCGCGGATCAGTCGGGTCGTCCGGCCGGGCGGACGCGTGTCGGTGCGTTCCTGCCACCACCGGGTGAGCCGGCGCCGGGCGTCGGGGTCCTCGGGGCGGTCGGCGACGAGCAGGCTCTCGACGAAGGCGAGGGCGTCGCGGCGGTAGCCGCCGGACATGGGGCGGGTCCGGGCGTACGCGAAGAACGCGCGGCGGTAGCCGTCCCCGAGGATCTCGGGCAGCTCGGGCGCGATCTTGGCGATCACCTCGGCCCGCTTGCCGACGAGCGCCCGGCTCTGCACACCGAGCCGCCGCGTGTCGAACCCCTCGGGCGCGGGAGTTCCCGCGACGAGCGCGGACAACAGCGCGGCCTGTGCCACGGCGACCCGGTCACGAGCCCGCTCCGGACGAGCCTCGACCGGCCGGGACGCGACCTGGCCGCTCTCCGCCCCGGGCGGGCCCGCCGCGTGGGGTGAACCCGGGGCGAGTCCCCGGACGCCGCCCTCGGAAGGCTGCTCAGGGGTGCCGGGCGGCTCGGCGACGGCATCGCCGTGCTCGCGCGCGCCCGCTGTCTGCGGCATCGGACCGCCGGAGACCCGCGCCCCCGCGCCGATGAGCAGCGGGCGCTCGATCCCGGAGGTCGCCGGAACGCCGCCCGCGACGGCCGCCACCCGGTCTGCGGGGACCCCCGCCCCGGCCTCGGCGGACGTCGTCCCCGCCTCGGCGGGCACCGCCCGGGTCCCTGCGGACGCCGTCCCCGTCCTGCCGACCGACCCGGTCAGCCTTTCCCGGATCGCCGTCAGTTCCGACGCCAGTTCCTCGGTGGGAGGGAAGTGGTCGTCCCGTTCCAGCAGGACGCCCGGTGGGGAGATCCTCGACGCCAGGTCCGAGAGGATGTCGAGGACCGGCTCGGGGACCGGGTGGGCGTGGGTGTCGTGCCAGACGCCGTCGCGTTCGAGGCCGCCCGCGACATGGACGTACGCGATCGCCTCGACCGGGAGTTCGGCGAGGGCCTTCGACGGGGACTCCCCGCGGTTGACGTGGTTGGTGTGGAGGTTCGCCACGTCGATCAGGAGCCGTACCCCCGTACGCTCCACCAGCTCCGCCAGGAACTGGCCCTCCGTCAGCTCCTCGTCGGGCCACGAGATCAGCGCCGCGATGTTCTCCAGCGCCAGCGGCACCGGCAGGGCGTCCTGCGCGATCCGGACGTTCTCGCACAGGACGTCGAGCGCGTCCCGGGTCCGTGGCACCGGCAGCAGGTGCCCCGCCTCCAGGAGGGGCGTCGCGGTCAGCGCGCCCCCGGCCCGTACGAACGCGATGTGCTCCGTCACCAGCGGTGCCCCCAGCGCCTCCGCCTTCGCGGCCAGCTCCGCCAGCCGCCCCGCGTCCGGCCGGTCCGCGCCGCCGAGGCCCAGCGAGACTCCGTGCGGCACGACCGTGACCCCGCGCGCCCGGAGCCGCTTCAGCGAGTCGGGGAGGTGGCCGGCGCACACGTTCTCCGCGACGACCTCCACCCAGTCGATGCCGGGCAGCGCCTCCACCGCGTCCGCGATCTCCGGCCGCCAGCCGATGCCGATCCCGAGCGCCGTGCGGAGCGCGGAGTCGAGTCCTGTGCCGGGCGTCGTGCCGAGTGCCGTGCTGCGTTCCTTCATGTCCCCCTCCTTCGGTCCCCCAGCTGATGGCCCGGCCGGAGACGTTCGAATCCAGTCGGAGGGACGTTCAGAGGTTGATTTGAGGTTCCTGCGGTCCTACGGCTCCGAATGCGGCGTCACGATCCCCGCCTCCGGCACCGGGCGCGACGTGAACGACTGGTCCGTCCCCGAGGGCACCACGGGCGAGGGCACCGCCGGCGAGGGCACGACCGGCGGACCGGTGGGCGGCGAGGTCTTCCGGCCCGCCGCCTCGTTCGCCAGCGCGTCGTGGTCGACCATCCCGGTCGCCTCCAGCATGGTGATGTGGTCGAGCACCGTCTGGTTCGCGTCGCTCGCCAGCTGCCGGATCAGCGTGTTGCGCGTGGTGTGCCGGACCTCCGCGACCAGCGCGAACACCTTGCCGTGTGCGTTGCGCAGCAGGTTCGCGAACTTGCGCTCGTACTCCTCGCCGCGCGCCGCAGTCAGCTCCCGCAGCCATCCCTGCTGCTGCTCGGTGGGCTGGTTCGGCAGCTCGACGCCGAGTTTGGCGGCCACGTCCCGGGCCCGTCGGTCCAGGTCCGTGTGGCCGACGACGAGGTGGTCGCCGCACTCCACCATGGCCCGGCTCGGGGCGCGCTCGATCGCCTGCTGGCCGGCCGGGAGCTCCCAGAGGCCGGCCAGCCTCACCTTGACCAGGAAGTCCCGGTCCGTGGCGGACAGCGGCCCCCACTGGGTGGCCACGCTCGACGCGTTCAGATTCGCCTGGCCGGTTCCGGAGCGGTCGGCATAGGACCAGACGGGGAAGGCGAGCGCGCCGACCGTGGCGACGAGCGCCGCGATGATGAGGACCGTCCCGTTGACGCGTAGCGACAAGGTGTCTCCCGTACGTTCGAAATTTCGGTCACCGCAGACTGACCGGTAAGGACGCTTCCGTTCAACCCACTTGGCGGTATCGGGAGATACGTACTACGGGGCGGGCGCGTTCAGTCGCCGTTCGAAACGAGCACGGGGAATTCGGACACGACCGTGCACGAACCGGGCGCGATCTCCGTGAATCCGGCGTCCCGCACCACCGGCAGACCGCTCGTCGTCAGCTCCGCCCAGCGCGCCGGATCGGCCGTCCGCACGGCCAGCGGGAAACCGGCCTCGCGCCACGCCTTGCGGTCCGCGTCCGACATCTCCCACCACGCCAACTGCGCCCCGTGCCCCGCCTGGGCCATCGCCTTGCCCGCGGACATGTCCAGATCGGGGTTGAGCCACAGCACCGCCGCCCCGGGCCGCGGTGCGCCGGGCACGGCCGGGTCCTCCAGGTCGGTGCCCGACACCTGGAGCTTGGCCAGCTCCTTGGGCCAGCCGTCCAGCGGAACCGGCGGGAACACCCGTACCTCCGCGGCCTCACCCGTCACGGTGATCCCCGGGAGCGTCTCCGTGCGCCGCCACTCCGCGCCGCGCGCCCGGCGCACGACCTTGCGGATCCGGGCGTCCTGCCAGTCCGTCATGGCCTGCGCCCACTCGCCGTCACCGTGCGCCCGCTCGTCGGCGAGGATCGTCAGGACGGCGCGAGCGGCCGTCTCCAGGGCGTCGGTACGGGCCGGGGGCTCGGCCTTCTCGATCCGCACCACCAGCGGGAGGACGAATTGGGGCTTCTCATCGCGGACATCGGTTTCGTTGCTGCTCACCAGGCAAGTCTGCCACCGCTCGCAGAGGTGCTTCTTGTAGGAATCGGAGGTTCCGGGACAGGATGCCCTTCATGAAGAGCGATCTTTTTGCCAGCGAACACCTTGCCGAGACCGCGACGTTCCCGGGCATGAGCCTGCAGAACGCCAAGTGCGTCAAGTACGCCGTCAACGGAGAGATGCAGGCGCGCCAGGGCTCGATGATCGCCTTCCGCGGCGACCTCCAGTTCGAGCGCAAGGGCCAGGGCATCGGCGGGATGCTCAAGCGCGCCGTCACCGGCGAGGGCCTGGCGCTGATGGCCGTCCGCGGCCAGGGCGAGGCCTGGTTCGCGCACGAGGCGCAGAACTGCTTCATCGTCGAGGTCGAGCAGAACGACGCGCTCACCGTGAACGGCCGCAACGTCCTCTGCTTCGACTCCACCCTCAGCTACGAGATCAAGACGGTGAAGGGTGCCGGCATGACCGGCGGCGGCCTCTTCAACAGCGTCTTCAGCGGCTACGGCAAGATCGCCCTGATGTGCGAGGGCACCCCGATCGTCATCCCCGTCACCGCGCAGGCGCCGGTGTGCGTCGACACCGACGCGGTCGTCGGCTGGAGCGAGCAGCTGCGCACCTCGCTGCACCGTTCCCAGTCCGTCGGCTCGATGATCCGCGGCGGCTCGGGCGAGGCGGTTCAGCTGAGGCTCGACGGCGAGGGCTTCGTCATCGTCCGGCCCAGCGAGCTCACTCCGCAGAAGACCTCGAACTGAACCTGGAACGGGTGGGGCGCCGTTACGGCCTGCGCGGTCCGTGGGTGCTGCGCGAGGTCGGCCTCACCGTGCCCGTCGGCGCCCTCGTCCGGATCACCGGCACCAACGGCACCGGCAAGTCGACACTGCTCCGGCTCCTCGCGGGCATCGACGCGCCGACGGAGGGCCGGATCACCGGCCGGCCGCGGCGGACGGCGTACGTCCCCGAGCGCTTCCCGGTCGCGCTGCCCTTCACCGCGCGCGGCTATCTGACCCACCTCGGGCGCGTCCAGGGGTTCGGCCGGGCGGGCGCGGCGGCGGGGGCGGGGGAGTGGCTGGAGCGGTTCGGCGCGGGGCCGTTCGCGGACACCCCGCTCGCCGAGCTCTCCAAGGGCAGCAGCCAGAAGGTCGCCGTCGCCCAGGCGCTGCTCGCCGCTCCGGACCTTCTGGTCCTCGACGAGGCCTGGACCGGCCTCGACACGGGCGCCCGCCATGAGCTGGACCGGGCCGTCCGCGAGCGGGTCGCTGCGGGCGGGACGGTCGTCTTCGTCGACCACGATCCGCGGCGGCTCGCGGGCGAGGCCGACGCAGAGTTCACGGTGGAGGAGGGGCGGGTTCGGTCCGGCCGTCCTCGACGCGACGACGCCGTACGGGCCCGCGTGCGCATCGTGGTCTCCGGCGGCCGCCCGCTGCCCGAGGGGCTGCCGGGTTCGCCCTCGTACGAGCCGGGGTCCGACGGCACGACCGTGTACGCCGTCGACGCGGCGCACTCCGACGGACTGCTCCGGGCGCTGCTCGACGCCACCTGGCACATCCACGAGCTGAGCACCGAAGGCGTCCGGGTATGACCGCACTGCTGCGCTATCAGACCGACCTGCTGCTGCGCTCGCAGCGCTGGCTCGCACCCCTGTTCCTGTACGCGGTGTTCCTCGGCGTCGGTGTGCAGACCGGGGAGCCCGTGCTCGGCGCCCTCGGCTACGCGGCCGCCGCGCTGCTGCCTGTCACGGCCTGGGTGGTGCGCATCTGCCTCACCCAGGAACCGTCCGCGGCGCGGAACGTCGTGGCCGCCGCGGCCGGACGGGGACGCGCGCACCTCGCTGCGGTCCTGGCCGCCGTGGCCTGCGCGGCGCTCCTCGGCGTCGTCGCGGTCCTCGGGGTGACGGCGGTGAGCGACCTCCGCCGCGTCGACCCGTTCGAGGCCGGGACCTCTGGCCTGCTCGCGACCGAGGTCTGTGTCCTGACGGGTGCCGCCGTCGGCGCCCTCAGTACCCGGCCGCTCGTCCGATCCCGTGGCTGGTCGCTCGCGGCGCTCGTCCTCGGCTCGCTCCTCGCGCTCGTGACGACCGGCTCACCGGCGCAGTACGCGGTGCAGGGCCTGATCACCGGCTCCCGCACCGCGACCGTCACGATGCCCTGGCTCGCCCTCGTGGGCGCCCTGCTCCTCGCCGGTGCGGCGGCGGCCGTGAGCATCAGGGCCACGGCCTGGCTGGAGTGAGTACCCTCGCACGTATGGACGAGGACACGTCGTACTGCGAGCCCACCGAGGTGACGGCGGTGACGAAGCCCGCCGAAGGCCCGTACGCCGAGTGCGTGTTGTGCAGGAAGCCGACCGAATACCCGGAGTCGACCCGGGGGATCACCCTCTGCCCGGTCTGCGAATGGCACGAAGCCCAGCGAACGGCCTGCTCCGGATAGCCTGGTGACGCGACATCACACTCGCCACACGGAGGACGAGGCGAAGTCGGCGCACCGGCTGGGCGACCCGGGGTGGCTGGGCGCGGCGGTCACCCGGCTGGCGACGCTGCTCCCGACGTGGGGCGTCACGGCGAACCGGCGGGCCGCGGAGGTCGTCGCGGACCTCCATGACGTCGCTGCCTAGGACGCCCGCTCCGCCATCAGTTCCGAGACCTTGACGAAGCGGTAGCCCCTGGCCCGCAGCTCCGGGACGATCCGGCGGATCGCCTGCTCCGTGACCGGGGCGGCGCTGCGCGTGCAGTGCATGACCACGAGCGAGCCGGGCTTCACGCCGTCCAGGACCTGCCGGGCGACCGCGTCGCCGTCCTTGGCGAAGGCGTCGCCGCTCACCACGTCCCACTGCACCGCCGTGACCTCGGCGGGGGCGAGCGCGCGCAGCGCGTCGTCGTCGTAGCAGCCGCCGGGGAAGCGGAAGTACGGCACCACATTGCGCGCCCCGGCCTTGCGGAACGCCTCGAAGGCGCGCCGTACGTCCTTGGCCATGTCCTTCTTCGCCACGGTCGGCAGTCCGTAGCAGGGCGAGGCGAAGGCGTAGTGGCTGTACGAGTGGTTGGCGATCTCGAAGCGGGGATCGGTGCCGATGGAGCGCGCCTGGTCCGGATACTCCTCGGCCCAGCGGCCGGTCATGAAGATCGTCGAGTCCACCTCGAGCCGCCGCAGCGTCGCGATCAGCGCGGGGTTGTCGAAGCGTTCCCCGTCGGCCGCACGCGGCCCCTGGTCGGCCGTCATGTCGGCGTCGAAGGTCAGCGCGACGACCTTGTTCCTGCTCCCGCCCTTGCCCTTGGGGGCCCGCTCGAACACCGGAGTGAGCCCCTCCGGGCCGGGCGCCATGGTGGGCGGCGCCTTGCGCACCGTCGCCGGGCCGGCCGCGGCGCTCGCGCTCGGCGCCTTGCCCACCGGCGTGCTCGGCGCGGTGGACGGGGCGTCAGGCGCCGTCGCCCTGTCGGCCGTGCCCCCGCCACAGCCGACAAGAACGGCGCCCAGCAGAGCGAGCGCCGACATTCTTCGTACAAAAATGGTCATCCATGGAAAGTAACCGATCAGGAAGCGAGCAGCCGCCTACGGCTCTCGGCCACGTCGAAGTCACCCGGCGGGTACCGCGGATCCAGCGCCTCCAGGTATTCCAGGAGCAGCGTGCTGATGGCCCAGTTGCGGTACCACTTACGGTCGGCGGGGACGACGTACCACGGCGCCTCCGGCGTGGAGCAGCGCTCCAGTGCCAGCTCGTACGCATGCTGGTACGCGGGCCACAGCGCCCGCTCCTCGATGTCGCCCGTGTTGAACTTCCAGTGCTTGTCCGGGTTGTCGAGCCGCTCCAGAAGCCGCGCGCGCTGCTCCTCGTACGAGATGTGCAGGAAGACCTTGACGATCGTGACACCGTCGTCCGCGAGGGACTCCTCCCAGCGGTTGATCTGGCCGTAGCGCCGGCCGAGGTCGCGGCGCGGGACCAGGTCCCGGACGCGGGTGATGAGCACGTCCTCGTAGTGCGAGCGGTCGAAGATGCCGATCTCGCCCGGCACCGGCAGGGCCCGGCTGATCCGCCAGAGGAAGGGGTGGCCCCGTTCCTCCGTCGTGGGGGCCTTGAAGGCCCGGATCCGGCAGCCGGACGGGTTGAAGTAGCCGATCACATGTTTGACCGTGCCGCCTTTGCCGCTGGTGTCCATGCCCTGGAGCACGAGCAGCAGCCGGCGCCGGTCGCCGGCCGTGCTCGCCGCGTAGAGGCGCTCCTGGAGCTCGGCGAGGCGTGGGGCCAGACGTGTGGTGGCCTCGATCCCGGCCGCCTTGTCGGCCGGGCCGGCCGGGATGGCCCTGGCGGAGTACGAGGAGAGATCGACCGGCTTGCCGACGGGGAGGCGCAGCACCTCCCGCAGGGCCGCGGACCGCACCGGCGGGGTCCGCGGCTGCTTCTTCCCGGACCCCTTGGCCGCCTTCCCGTCCTTCTTCTCTTCCTTCTTCGCCATCTGCGCCCCTTCGGGTCCGTCGCTCGCCTTCTCCCGATCCTGCGACGGAATCGACGGACCCGCGAACGGTGCGGCGAAGGCTAGGTCAGCACCATGGGCCCGTCACCGCGAACGTCGTCCCGGGGGTGTAGCAGTTGACGTACATCGTCCGCCCGTCCGGCGAGAACGTGACCCCCGCGAACTCGCCCCACTCCGGGGCCTCCGGCGTTCCGATGTTCTGCGCCCCGCGGGCGACCGCGTACACCTCTCCCTTCCGGCTCACGCCGTAGACGTGCTGGCCGCCTTCGCCGTCCTCGCTGACCATCAGACCGCCGCTCGGGGCGAGACAGATGTTGTCCGGCGACTCCCCGGGCAGCTGGATGTCGGTGCTCGGACCGAAGACGACGACGAGCGTGAGTCGGCGCCGGTGCGGCTCGTACTTCCACACCTGGCCGTAGTGGGTGGCCGCCGAGCCGTCCGTGGCGCGGGCGAAGGACGAGACGAAGTACACGGCCCGCCCACCCCAGTAGCAGCCCTCGAGCTTCTGCGCGTGCGTGATGCCCTTCGGCCCGAAGTCCTGGAGCCTGATGGGTGTTTCGACCGCCTGCGGATCCGGTACGGGGACCCACTCGACGCCACCGAAGCTCGCCCCGGTCTCCTGGACCACGGAGAGGTCGGGCACGCCCGGCACACGCATCGCCTCCAGGGCCCCGCCCGCACGCAGTGAGCCGTGGCCGCCCAGCGGCTTCTCCGGCAGGAAGCGGTAGAAGAGCCCGAAGGGCCGCTCGAACGCGTCCTCCGTCTCGTACACGATCCCGCTGTCCGGGTCGACGGCGATCGCCTCGTGCTGGAAGCGGCCCATGGCGGTCAGCGGTACGGCTCCGGTGCGGTGCGGGTCGGCGCCGTCGACCTCGAAGATGAAGCCGTGGTCCTTGGTGTAGCCGTTGGTCCCGGCCTTGTCCTCGGTCTCCTCGCAGGTCAGCCAGGTGCCCCAAGGGGTGGGTCCGCCCGCGCAGTTGACCGCGGTGCCGGCGATCGCGACGCGCTCGCCGAGGACGTTGCCGCGGCCGTCCAGCTCGATCGCCGTACAGCCGCCCTTGGCGGCCGGGTCGTACGTCAGGCCCTCCACGGTCGGGACGCCGATCTTGCCCGTGACCCGGTTCTCATGGTTGCGGACCAGATGGACGCGGCCCCGGCGGCCGGCGAAGGCGGCCATGCCGTCGAAATTGCTGGGGACGAGGCCCTCGCCGGAGCGGAGGGGGTCGCCCTGGCGGGAGAGGACCTTGTAGCGGAAGCCCTTGGGGAGGTCGAGGAGCCCGGCCGGGTCGGGGATCAGCGGGCCGTATCCGGCGTGACCGCGAGCGGCCGCCGTACCGGCGAAGAGTTCGGAGAAGGCGCCCGCGAAGGCGATGCCGGCGACGGACGCGCCGGTGCGGGACAGGATCTGACGTCGTGTTGCGGACATGAGGCAACCCACTTTTCCTGTTGGCGGACAGGTGTGTGATGTGACGTGTGACCCGCATGTGTGTATCACGCACTGTGGTGACAGGTGAACCATGCGGGCCACAACGGCCTCATGTGGCGTGAGCGATCAGGCGAGTTCGGCGGTCAGCGTGATCGTCGTGCCGGTGAGCGCCTGGCTGACCGGGCAGTTCTTCTTGGCGTCCTCGGCCAGCTCGAGGAACTTGTCCTTGTCCAGGCCCGGGACCTCGCCGCGCACGGTGATGTGGCTGCCCGTGATGCCCTTGCCCGGCACGAAGGTGACGTCGGCCTTGGTCTCCAGGCGGGTCGGCGGGGTGTCGTTCTTGGCCAGAATGTTGGAGAAGGCCATCGAGTAGCAGGAGGAGTGTGCGGCGGCGATCAGCTCCTCGGGGCTGGTCTTGCCGTTCGGCTCCTCGGTGCGGGCCGGCCAGGAGACGTCGTACGAGCCGAGGCCGGAGGAGTCGAGGGTGACGACGCCCTTGCCCTTGAGGAGGTCGCCCTCCCAGACGGCGTGGGCGGAGCGGGTTGCGGCCATGATGAATCCCTTTCGATCGGGTATGGCCCCCAACCTACTGCTCCACCAGACCCTTTGCGTCCCGTGCCAGGGCGGTGAGCCGGGAGATCGCCCGGAAGTACTTCTTCCGGTACCCGCCCTTCAGCATCTCTTCACTGAACAGCCGGTCGAAGGGGAGCCCCGAGGCGAGCACCGGGACCTCGCGGTCGTACAACCGGTCGGCGAGGACCACGAGCCGCAGCGCGGTCGACTGGTCCGGGACCGCCTGGACGTCGGTGAGGCAGACCGCGGACAGTCCGTCGGTCAGCGCGCCGTACCGGCTGGGGTGGACCTTCGCCAGGTGGTCGAGCAGGTGCGGGAAGTCGTCGAGCGAGGAGCCCGGCGTCGCGTACGCCGCCTTCGTCACCTGCTCCTCGGAGTACGGGGCGGGCGCCTCGGGCAGCCCGCGGTGACGGTAGTCCTCGCCGTCGATCCTCAGCGGGCGGAAATGGGCGGAGAGGCCCTGGATCTCGCGCAGGAAGTCGGCGGCGGCGAACCGGCCCTCGCCCAGCTTGCCCGGCAGCGTGTTGGAGGTCGCGGCCAGCGCCACGCCCGCTTCCACGAGCCGGCTGAGCAGGGAGGAGACGAGGACGGTGTCGCCCGGGTCGTCCAGCTCGAATTCGTCGATGCAGAGCAGTCGGTGTCCGCTGAGCGTCTGCACGGTCTGCTGGAAGCCCAGCGCACCCACGAGGTTCGTCAGCTCCACGAACGTGCCGAAGGCCTTGAGCCCCGGCTCGGCGGGCGTGGCGTGCCAGAGGGAGGCGAGGAGGTGGGTCTTGCCGACGCCGTAGCCGCCGTCGAGGTAGATCCCGCGCGGGCCGGTGGGGGCGGCGGGCTTCTTGGCGAACCAGCGACTGAGTGCCGGACGCTTGCCGGCGCCGGTGGCGTGGGCACCGCCGAGCCCCTCGGCGAAGGAGCTCAGGGCCTTGACCGCGTCGGTCTGGCTGCGCTGGTTCGGGTCCGGGATGTAGGTGTCGAACCGCACCGAGTCGAAGCGCGGCGGCGGGACCATCTCGGCGACGAGCCGGTCCGCGGGGACATGGGGCTCCCGGGCGCAGAGGGAGACCGGAGCGGCTTCGACGGAAGCGGCTTCGGTTATGACACGGGAGGTGTGGGAGGCACGGGTCGACACAGTTCCCCACTGTAAGCGCCGTGTCAGACTGCGAGGATGCGACGCCTGTTCCCTGTGACGGACATGACAGCCGACGATGCCCTCGCCGGGGACCGGGAGTGGTCCCTCGACGAGCTGGCCGATCTCTACGCGTACCCGGAGCTGCCCCCGGAGGGTGTCTGGCTGCGCGCCAACATGGTCTCCTCCCTCGACGGGGCAGGTCAGCACGACGGCCGTTCCCAGCCCCTCTCGTCCGACAGCGACATGCGGATCTTCGGCGCACTGCGGGGGCTGGCCGACGTGATCGTGGTGGGGGCGCAGACCGTACGCCAGGAGGGGTACCGGCCGGCCCGCGCCCGGGACGTGTTCGCGGCCCGCCGGGCGGCCGCCGGACAAGGGCCCGCGCCGGTGATCGCGGTGGTCAGCGCCTCCCTGGACCTGGACTTCTCGGCCCCGCTGTTCACCGAGCCGCTGGTGCCGACGCTGATCCTGACCGGGGCCGCGGCGCCCCCCGACCGGGCGGACGCGGCCGTCAGGGCGGGCGCGGAGGTGGTCGTCGCCGGCGACGGGCCCGGCGTGGAGCCGGACCGCGCGAAGGCGGCGCTCGCGGAGCGGGGGCTGCGGCGCCAGCTGACCGAGGGCGGGCCCCGGCTGCTCGGCCAGTTCGTGGCGGCGGGCGTGCTCGACGAGCTGTGTCTGACGGTGTCGCCGACGATGACGGCGGGCACCGCCCAGAGGATCGCGGGGGGCCCGTCGGTGGACGTCCCGAGACGGTTCGCCGTGGCGTCGGTGCTGGAGGAGGCCGGGTTCCTTTTCACCCGCTACCGTCGGATCTGACAATCGGCGGAATTTGTCGTTCCGGTTAGCTTCCGCTGGGCACACTTACCCCCGTAGACCCCGTGCGGGCACGGGGAAGGATGGTTTCCGCAGAAGGGCTCCTGAGGTGTTCACAAGCGTTCTGATGATCGAGAAGCCCCTCACGTCCGTCGACGTGGAATTCGTCACCACCCTGCACGGCGAAGAGGCGGTGTCCTTCATCGTGCTGATGCAGCCCCGTGGTGACCAGGCCGATGTACTGCTGCGCGCCATCGACGACGTCGCCATGGGCGAGCTGAAGGAAGCGGCCAAGGAGGGTGACCAACCGGAGGGCAAGGAGGCCCGTGTCCCCGCCGAGCAGGCCCTGGAGTACTCGCTCCAGGCCCTGCGGAACACCGGCTGCGAAGCGGTCGGACAGGTGGTCGAGGACCACCCCCTCGACAAGATGAAGTCCGTCGTCGACGAGTCGGACGCCGACGAGGTGATCGTCCTGACGGCCCCGCACTACGTGGAGGAGTTCTTCCACCGGGACTGGGCCTCGCGGGCCCGCCACAAGGTCGGTGTCCCGGTCCTGAAGCTGTTCGCGCACAGCGAGTGACGGGGGCGGCCCGGACGGCCCCGGGCGCGGTGCCCGGG